>JAJXWN010000209.1 GCA_021781595.1 bacterium
TTTCGGATTTGGCGCCGAATTTTGTTCGGAGACGAGGCGCGAAGAAGGAGCGAAGCCGTAGCTTCGTGACTGATGAGCAACGAAGTATTCGGGCAAAAGGCGGCCCAAAGACGGAAACGTGCTTAACTCCGACAGCCTCCTAGCAGGCTGTTAACGCCGGCGCAACGGCTCGAAACGCTGTTCGTTGCCGGGAGCACGGTCGTTCGCGTCGGGGTGACGCCGCGGGCGGAGATGAATCGGGTGGCCGGCGTGTGCGTCGGCGCCTTCGACGGAGTAGCCGCCGTCCCACAGATGGACCGGCCGGAGCTCTAGCCGGTCTAAACCTCGCTCGGCGAAGATTTCGGTCGACCGTGCGAGCAGATGGGCCAGCGTCCTCTCGAGATGCTCGTTGTGAGGGAGTACGCCCGCGCGCTGCAGTTCGATCACCATGGTCTCGGCCTCATACGCGGAGAGCGGAAGGAGGCGAAACGCACGATGCCCGTGGACGTCGAGCGCGATTCCGACTCCCTGCTCCCAATCTGCGGCGCAGATAATAGCGGCATCGGCACGTGCGTGCGTCCGCGGTGGGCGCGCCTGCGGGTGAGCGACAACCCCATACCGGGTGAGCAGCTCGACAAGAGTCTCCTTCGGGACGCGGGTGGCCATAGGCGTAAAGCATAGTACGGCATCGTGAAGACTCCGGGAAATTAGACCGCGATTCTCGCGTAACGGCAGCGTCATACTGCGGCAACCCGCGGGTGCAATCATGATGGCCGATGATCGACACGACCGAATCCAGCGCGCAAGCACTCATAGATCTGCGCGCTCACGCTACGCCCGAAACCGCCGTACCGATCGTGCGCACGCTCGCCCGCTTCGGCCGCCCGGTGCTCACCTTTGCCTACGACCATGGCATCCGCGTCATTCCACTACGGCGCCACGAGCGCTATGCGGAGGCGTCGGCGGCCCTCGCGCGGCTTGGGGTCGACGTCGATGCGTGGCCGGCTCCACCGGCCGGTCTCTTCGTGGTGGAGGAGCGTCGAGTCTACCTGCGCTCGCGCAGCCCCATGACCGTTGCACACGAGTTCGGCCATGCGCTGGATTGCGCTCTCGGGGCCGGCGTATACCGTTCCGGCATCGATCCGCACGTTCGAGCGGCTTTCGCTGCTTCACGCGATTTCGTCACGCCGTATGCCGCGACCGGTCTCGACGAGTATTTCGCCGAGTGCGTTCGCTCGTACGTCGGCGTCAACGACCCGGCATCGTTCTGGCCGCGCGCGACCCGCGAACGGTTGCGGCGACTCGATCCCGCAATGTATGCCTACATAGAGGCCCTCTTCGCCGGCGGCTTCGCGGCCGGCGCCGCCTAAGCGGCGGCACCGGCCGCACCCGCACTCCGTCGAGGTGCGATGTTATTGCTTGACGGCCGCGACCTGGGACGCGTCGATCGGACCGGCTTTGTTGCCCCATGACGAGCGGACGTACGAAAGCACCGCGGCGATATCCGCGTCGCTGAGCGTGCTGTGCCAGGCCGGCATCAGGCCGTTATAGGTCGTTCCCAGAACGGCGACACTCCCGCTGAGGCCATACTTTACGATGTGGATGAGCCGTGTCGCGTTTCCGTTCACGGTCGGATTCTTCGCAAGCGGCGGGAAGACGCCGGGCTGTCCGGTGCCTTGCGCCTGGTGACAGCTCGAGCAGTTGGTGGAGAAGACCTTCGCACCGGCTGCAAGGGTCGCGCTGCCTGCCATCGCGACGGTCTTAGCCTTTGTTGCCGACTTCGACTTCTTTACTGCCACCGCCGACGATTTCTTCGCTGCCGAGGTTGATTTCTTCGTTGCCGCCGACTTCTTCGTTGCCGAGGCCGATTTCTTCGTTGCCGAAGCCGACTTTGCCGCACCGGTAGACGTTGCGGTCGGCGATGCCTGCTCGGAGGCCGTCGTCGTCGAGCTGGACGACCCGCTCGTGCCGCCCGAACACGCCGCCACTCCGAACGCGAGTGCCACCCCTGCTAGAACCACGGTTAGGGTACGCTGCATTCAACCGTTCCTTTCTCTAACTGCATCGAACAAGGCGCATCCGCGCTGCGCTCCACCCGCGTTTTCAGGCGTCTGCCACTGTACCCTCGGTGCTTACTCCTTCGGATGCTCCGGCGCCTGCGCCGCCGGCTCCAAATTCGGATGGCCTCGCACCGAACCGATCGACCAGGCGAGACCGACGAGCATAAAGTTCGCGACCAGCGAGCTCCCGCCGTATGAAACGAACGGCAGCGTGATGCCGGTCAACGGGAAGAGTCCGATGACGCCGCCGACGATGATGAACACTTGGAATCCCAGCGTAACCGCTAGACCCACGGCGAGCAGCTTGGCATAGATGTCCGGCTGCGTCTGCGCCGCGGCCAGAATCCGGCGCACGATGGCGAGGTAGAGCAGCAGCACTACCACCGCACCGATCAGCCCGAACTCTTCGCTCAGCGCCGCGTAGATGTAATCGGTGCCGACATCCGGGATGAAACCGGGGTGCCCGAGCCGGTACCCCGTACCGAAGATTCCGCCGGCCGCCAGCGCATAGTATCCTTGGGAGGCTTGGTAGCCCGTGCCGAGCGGATCCGCGAAAGGGTTGCGCCACACGGCGATCCGCGTTGCAACGTACGAAAAGTGGTGCACGGCCCAGAAGGCAACGAGCCCGAAGACGGCCAGGCCGCCGGCAACGAGGTCGACGCGCCGCGTTGCTGCGTACAAGAGGGCGGCGAATGAGGCCAGCAGCAACGTCGCCATGCCGAGGTCGTGCTGCAGTGCCAGAATCGAGACCGACGCGCCCCAGCCGAGGAAGAGCGGCCCCAAATACTTGAGGTTCGCGCGTATCGACCATGGCCGCGTGCGCGCGATGACGTCGGCGGTCTCGGCCAAGTACGCGGCGAGAAAGAATACGATGAACAGTTTGATCAGTTCCACCGGCTCGAACTGGACCGACCCGATCTTGATCCACAACCGCGCGCCGTTGACCTCCTGACCGAAGGCGACCAACAGCAAGAAGAGCGCGAGCGATGCGAGCACCCAGAGGTATTTGATCGATGCCATACGCCGAAACCGCGTGAAGGCCGGTCCCAGGGCTATGACGATAAGCAGAGAGACCAGCAACCAATCCTGCTGCTTGCGCGCGAGCGCCGGGGAGACGCGCGCGACCAGCAGCAGTCCCATCGCCGAGAGCACGATCGCGAGCGCCGGGAGGACGTCGTCGCGCTGCGTGCCCGTCGGCGCGAGCGCAACCCACGCCAGGCAGCACGCGGCGAGCAGCGCCAAGAACCACGGCGGCCCGATCGTATTCGCAGGAGCGAACGAGAGCACGAACGCCGCGACGGCAAGCGCGAGCGCGGTCGGCAGCAGGCGGCGCAGCCTCCCGCCTATCGCAGCCATGGCCTCACGCCGGCCACGGCGCCCGCGCCGCGCGCACGAACGTCAAACGCGTAGTACCTACGTCGATGACGTCGCCCGGCAGCACCTCGATGCTCTCGGAGATTCGTTCGCCGTTCAAGAACGTACCGTTGCTGCTGTGCAAGTCCGCGATATAGACCACGTCCTTCTCGCATTCGAAACGCGCGTGCCGCCGGCTCACTTCGGGATCGGAGAGGATCAGATCGGCTTGATTCGAGCGACCGACCACCATGGGGCAGAGCCCTTCGACGCTGCGCGCCTGCGCGCCCCAGCGCACCTCGAGTTCGATGCGGACCGGCCCGATGCCGCCGCAATCCTCGGGCGGATGCACGCGCACGCGCCCTGCGA
>JAJXWN010000017.1 GCA_021781595.1 bacterium
GACCGCTTGCGTCAGATTCGTACTGCCGAGCGCCGCCGCGATCTGTCCCGGCGCGACGCCGTAGGCCGCGAGTTTCACCGGGTCGAGCGTGACGGCGACCTGGCGCGGGCGCCCGCCGTAGGTATCGATGGTCGAGACGCCGTCGATCGAACGGATCGCATCGATGAGCCGCTGGGCGGCCATGTAGAGCTGGCCGCGGTTATAGTTCGCCGCGTGCAGCGTCAGCACGACGATCGGTATGTCGTCGACGGAGAGCGGCGTGATCTGCGGCTGCGAGGCACCGGGCGGGAGTTCGTCCAGGTGCGCGAAAACTTGATCGTAGAGACTGACGAACGATTTGGTCGGATCGTCGCCGACGTGGAAGAGAACCGTCATGATCGAGACGTTCTGCGTCGACGTCGAATAGATATGATCGATTCCCGGTATCTCTTGCAGCACGCGCTCGCCACGCTCGGTAACGAGCTTCTGCACTTCTTGTGAGGAGGCACCGGGGTATTGCGTTACGATCGTCGCCGCCGGCATCGTGATCTGCGGATTCTCCTGGCGCGGCGTTTGAAGGATCGCGAGGATGCCCCAGACGCAGATCGCGATGACGATCGCGGGCGTCAGCTTCGATTGCAGGAAATACCGGGCCATCCGCCCGGCAGCGTTCTGCTTGTGCATCAATGGGCTACCGTAACCTGCGCCCCATCGGTCAGCCGTGCGACGCCGGTGACGGCGACGCGAGCGGAGGGCCGCACGCCGCGGACCTCGACTTGCGTGCCGGTGACGACGCCGGTCTGCACCGGAACGAACGTCGCCGTACCGGCGCTCACGACGAAGACGCCCGTCTGCCCCGCGCGCGTTACGAGCGCCGCGGGCGGAACGCCGACGCCGCTATGCGAGGCCCCGGCAACCGCAACGCGCGCGAACATTCCGGGCAGTAAGCCTCGGCGCGGCGCAATCGAGATCTTCACCGTGGCCGAGCGCAGTGCGGGATTCTCCGAAGGTACGATCGCGCGAACGCGCGCCGGCACCGTAAGATTGCCGAGCGCATCGATGCGAACCGAAACCGGAGCGCCTGGAACGAACGCGGCGAGGTCGTCCTCGGGCACGGCGACGTCGATTTCGAGGTTCGACGTATCCTGCAGGACGACGACGGGACTCCCGGGGCCGACCACGGTCCCGGGCGCGACGAATTTTTGCGTCACGACTCCTGCAAACGGCGCGACGAGCGTCGCGTCGCGCAACGGCACGCTCGCAGCTGCTACGCCGGCCCGCGCCTGCGCCGAGATGCCGCCGGCGGCACTCGTGCCGGCTTGCGCCTGGTCGACGCCGGAGCGTGCGGCGGCGAGTGCGGCTTGCGTCTCGTCCTGCTGTTGCTTGGATATCGCGCCCTCCGCATAGAGCTGCGACATACGGCGTGCCGTCGTCTGCGCGAGTTCGAGCCGGCTGCGCGCTTGGGCAAGCTGCGCCTGGGCCGCGCGCTGTTCGTCGACCGCGGCGGAGACTCCGGCTTGCGCGCCGGCGAGTTGCGCCGCGTACTGCGACGCGTCGACCTGTGCCAGAACCTCGCCCGCACCAACGCGGTCGCCCACGCGTACGTCGACGGCGACGATGCGTCCCGGCGCGGCCGCGCCGACGGTTACGCTACGGACGGCCGTCAAGGTTCCGGAGAGTTCCAACGGCGACGAAAACGACGTCGAGCGTGCTGCCGCGGTCGTGACTGGAACGCTGGAATCGGCGGCAACGGTCTTACCAGGGCTCCCGCACGCGCTCAGCAGCAGGGAGCTACCGGCTAATGCCGCGACGCTGAACAGAAGCCGCCTCATCGATCGCTCCCCTGCTCATCCCCGCGACGCGCGAGCGAGAGCAGGTTCGAGAGCAAGCACCAGCCGCTGATGCCGGACTGCAAGAGATTCGCACCGACGAACGCGGTGAGCCACAGCCAGCGGCGATCGAGCAGCGAGAGAGCCAGACTCGCGAGCACCAGAGTGCCGGCGATCGCGCGAACGCGCGATTCGACCTGCCAACCGCGGTCGGCGGCTCGGCACGAAAGGCCCTCAAATAACGACGAGACCGTCATGATCATCCTTTTCCTCGTGAGGCTTAGGCAAATGCATTGTGAGGGCGAACGGCCCTCACGCCGGTCATGCTACCATACCCTGTAGGGTATTGCAATACGCTGCCGGGGTATGTATACTAAGCCCATGTCAGCCCGCCGGAGCGACCCTCAAAAGGCCGCCCCACCTCGCGCAAGCGAGAATGCGTTACGCATCTCGGATGAGAGCGTGGACGATATCCTCGGTCGCCTGCGGCGCGTCGAAGGGCAGATCCGCGCGGTTCAGCGCATGATCGTGGAGCGGCGCGATTGCCATCTCATCGCGCAACAGATGACGGCCGCGCGCGTGGCACTCGAGCGCGCAGGCGTTAAACTCATGGCCACCAGCATGGCCGACTGCATTCGCCCAAAGGCGGAAGGCGGCGTCGATCGCTCGGAACTCGGCCGGCTGACCGACACCTTCATGAAGCTGCTATCTTGACGCGCGATTTCACACCCTGATAGCAATCCTCAACGAGCGCGTCGGCCAGCACCCGTTCTTCGGAAGCGAAGCGTAGCCAGCGGCGTGCGAACGGATCCGCAAGAGCCGCGATCTCGGCAGACCGCTCTCGCACGGCGATTCCGTGCGGGAGGCCAGTGCGCATCGCGCCGATCGCACCGCCGCGGCGGTGCTCCGCATCGCGCACGAGTCCCGCGGCGATGACTTCGTCGTAGGCCGCCTGTATGACGACGCTCCACGGACTAACGCAATCGCCGGCGTACCAACGGCGCACGGCATCGCTCGCGCTGCCGCCGTCGACGATGCAATCGTAGAGATGCGCCGCGCTCGGGTGCAGCGCCGCGCCCGCCCCATAGGCGCGCAGCGTGACTCGTGGAACGCGGGCGACGACCGTCCTTTGCTCGGCGATGCCGAAATCGATCGAACCCGCGTCGCGCACCTGCAGGAACGTCGCCGCGAAGATCTTGGCGCAGAGGTCACCGAAGATCACCTTCGCACCGCCGACGGGAGCGTGGATGGAGCCTAGCGGACCGCCCGGTTTCGCGATGCGGTCGGCGGCCAGATAAGCCACAGCCATGGGACTGAGCGACGGCGTCTCTTCCACGTTAAGAGGCGCTATTCGTCGCTTGCCGGTAGCGTACCCGTCCTCTCGCGGTCTAGCGTCACTGGCCCGGTATACCTCGGTCGTTGACTCCCAACTCCCACCGCCCCAGCTGTGCGTACTGGCGGATTTCGTCGGTGATGCTCGGATCAGCGGCCTCCCGCTCACGGAACGCGCCCGCTATGCAGCCGGCAGTCTCACGGTGACGTATTCAATACGCGCGCGGGCACGTCCGAGGGCGGGATCTCCTCTACGATCTCGACACGGCTGTTGCATCTGCTTATCGAGCCGCGATTTGTTCAAGGAATCCAGCGGGTCCTGATTCTTGCCCATGGGAAACAAAATAGTCCAACGAATCGGTATTCGTTGAACTATAGCGTTGAAGTGGTGGAGCTGTCGGGGTACTGCCCCCCGAGTCCGAAAAGCCGGACCAACGCGTTCTCCAGGCTCAGCCTCGATATTGCCTTACTCGAACGCCCTCCTCGAAGCAGGGATGATCGTTCGCAGCAGATCCGTTACTCTCGTGCGCGCGCCGGATCGGTTGCGCGCACCAGCCCGAATTCGTGGCGGGAAGGCGGAGCGGTTCGGGCCGACTCTCCGCGTCCCGTCGCTAACCTAAATTAGGCAGCGAGTGCGTATTGGGTGTTCGCGTGTATAACGCTTGCGATCGTTTTAGGAGTGCTCGCAACTCCGCCTGCTTACGTTGACCGCGGTTCTCTCCGTCGAACCTATTTCAGCCCCATAGACATCTACTATAACACGCCGCGCAAGCCGGAAGGTTTCCGGCCGAAGGGTGTCCCCAGTCGGCCGGAGAGCGTTCCGCCGCGACGTTTGCGGGGCGAATTAGCGGGCCGAAGCCGCCTTGCGCTCGGAGTCCGACTGCCACATCTGCTGTACCGCCGTCGAGACGATCATCATGATGACGGCACCGATCAGGTAGGAGACCCATGGCGACGTGCTGGCGCCCGTAGCCTTGAAATCCGATGCGATATGGACGGTAATCAAGAACAGAATGTAATTGACGACAACCGAGAAGAGTCCGTGTGTCAACCAGGTAAACGGCGCTGAGATCAAACGAAGGATGGGACCGATGATGGCGTTGACCAAACCGAAGACCAGCGCGGCGATCAGCGCCGCCCCGGCGCCGATGTTGTGGTTGAAGCCCGGTACGAACTTCGCGATGAGGTAGAGGGCGATGGCGTTAACGATGAAGCGAACGATGAGGTGCATGGTCACTCTCCTAACGCAACTTTGATGTGCGACGCCAGCGACGGCGTCATCCCCTTGACGGCGGCGATCTCGTCGACGCTCGCGCGCCGGATCGCCGCAAGCGACCCAAAGGTCGTGAGCAGACGCTTCTTCCGAACCGGTCCGACCCCTGCGAGCGCGTCGAGCGCGGAGCGCGTCATCGCCCGGCCGCGGCGCTGCCGGTGGAACTCGACCGCGAACCGGTGCGCCTCGTCGCGCACGCGCATCACCAGGTGCAGTGCCGCCGAATTGGCAGGCAAGACGATGGGGTCGGGCTGGCCCGGCACGTAGAGCCACTCGTGCTCCTTCGCGAGACCCGCCACCGGGATGCCGGTCATGTCGAGCTCTTCAAGCACCTCGGCGACCGCGCTCAACTGCCCCTTGCCCCCGTCGATCAGCAGCAGATCAGGCTTCTTGCCGAACTTCTCGTGGCCGGTCGGCGCCGCCGGCACGGACGGGCCCTCGCGCGAGCGCAGGTAGCGCAGCCGGCGGCGCAGCGTCTCCGCCATCATGGCGAAGTCGTTGGGTCCTCGGTCGTACTGAATCTTGAACTTGCGGTACTCGCTCTTCTTCGCCCGCCCTTCGACGAAGACGACCATCGAGCTCACGGGGTTGCTGCCGGCGATATTTGAGATATCGTAGCACTCGATACGATGCGGCGGGCCGGGCAGCTCGAGGGCGTTCGCGAGGTCGGTGAGCGCGCGCGCCTGCGCGCTCTCCTGCACCTCCTGATGCGCGAGAAACGCCTTGAGATTCTGACGCGCGTTCTTCTGCACGAGGCGCAGATAGTCGGCGCGCTCGCCGCGCTGCGGAACGAGAATGCGTACGCGCGCTCCCGCGCCCCCGGGTGCCTGGCGCAGCGAGGTCAACCACGCTTCGATGACGCCCGCATCCTCCGGCCGCACCTCCACGAGAATCTCCTTCGGAATGGCGCTCGCGTTGCCGCGCGCGCGATGGCGCCGCTTCTCCGGTTCCGGAGATTGGTTGTCGCGGGCGGTTCGGATCCGAGCAAACGCGGATATGCCGGTGGGCTCCGGAGACCCGGCGCTACGCGACGTATAAAACTGCTTGAGAAACTGCGCGAAGAGCTCGGCATCGGATTGATCGTGCACGCCGTCGAGGATGAAGTGTTCTTGACCGATGAGTTTCCCGCCGCGCACCAAGAACGCTTGCACGCAAGCCTGCCCTTGGGAGCGCGCCGCGGCGATGAGATCCATATCCAGGCGCGAGCGCCAAACGACTTTCTGGCTCTCCGTCACCCGGCGTAACTGCACGATGCGATCGCGGATGCGCGCGGCCGATTCGAAGCTGTAATTTTCCGCAGCACCGATCATCTCGGCTTGAAGGCGCGCCAGCAACGACTCCTGTTTACCCTCCAGAAAGAGGACGACTTCCTCGATGGTGGCGTCGTAGCCGGCTTCGCTTTGATAGCCGACACAGGGTGCCAAGCAGCGTTTGATATGATACTGCAGGCACGGGCGGCTGCGGCGTCCGTCGATCGGCTCCCGGCAGGTCCGCAGGGGGAAGACCAGCCGAACCAGATCGATCAATTCGCGTAGCGCGTGCGCGTCGGTGTACGGGCCGAAGTACCGCGCGCCGTCGTCTTTGACCGTGCGCGTGAAGACGACGCGAGGGAAGGCTTCGTTCGTGACCTTCAGATAGGGGTAGCGCTTGTCATCGCGCATGCGAACGTTGAACGGCGGCTGATGGCGCTTGATGAGATTGGCTTCGAGGATCAGCGCTTCGACCTCGTTGTTGACGACGATGGTGCGCACGTCGACCACGCGTTCCACCATATGCGTCGTCCGCAGCGTGTGCGCGGCACTCTCCTGAAAGTACGAGCGCACGCGGTTTCGCAGCGAGATCGCTTTGCCGATGTAGAGAATCTCACCGCCTTCGCCCACCATCATATACACGCCCGGCGACGCGGGTATTTGGGCTAGGGTCTCCTCGAGCGGTGGGAGCGGCGCGGCTATCCCCCCCGTTTCGTGCGGCGCTGCGAAATGACGATGGCGGCCACCAGCGCCGCGACGACGGCCGCCGCAATCAGCAGCAGATACCGCTGCAAGGCCGGCATGACGGCTCCGAGGTGCGTGCCCACCGCGTGACCCAGGAGAATGAGGCCCCCGCAGAATCCGAGCGAACCCAAGAACGTCCAGAGATAGAATGGGCCGAGCGGCATCTCGGCGATACCTGCCGGAATGCCGTCTATGCCTCGAATGACGGGCGTGAAGCGACAGACGAAGACGGCGAAACTTCCCCAGCGCTCGAAGAAACCGTGGACGCGGTCCAGTTCCCGGTGATGGAACCCGACGTATTTGCCGTAGCGCTCCACGAACGGCCGGCCGCCGTAGAAGCCAACCGCGTAGCCGATGCTCTGCCCGGTCAGCTCGGCGAAGACGGCGACCGCCACGGCGACCCAAAGGTTTGGGAGGTGGCCGGTTGCCACGAGCGCGCCGGCGGCCGGCAAGACGACCTCGCTTCCGATCGGGGCGCCGATGTTGCCGAGGGTCAGCGCAACGTAAAGCCCGGCGTATCCGAAGTGATCGACCAAGTGCAGAAAATAGGTCGTGAACTGATGCACGGGGTTCCTTATGGGACGGCGGCGCGGCGCAGAATCTCGGCGGCGAGACTGCCGCCCTCGGCTCGCATCGCTTCGTAGAGGTCGACCGGCTCGATCTCCCGGCCACAGGCTCGGGTCTCGGCCAGCGAGACGATCTTACGCACGCGCGGCGTAACGAGAATCCCCTCCCAGAGCCGGTCCTCTCCCGTCCCCAGCATTCCGCGAACCGCAGCGTGCGCCTCGGATGGATCGATCCGTTCGACCCGCAAGCCGGCCATCACCTCGGGATCGTGCTCCTCCAGCAACGCGAGCAGCAGATGCTCGGCGCCGACGTAGTAGTGGTTGTGGTTGCGACATTCTTGCTCGGCGGCGCGAAGCACGCGGCGAGAGGCGGCGCTAAACTTGGAGAACAATCTGCTGCAACGGTGCCGTGATGGGGTCTGACGTGCCTTTCATACCGGCTACGGGATCCTGGAGCCGGCGGCGCCCTGGGACTAAATGGTCGGGGCGACTGGATTCGAACCAGCGACCTCTTCGTCCCGAACGAAGCGCTCTACCAAGCTGAGCCACGCCCCGACAAAAACTCCCATTGGTTCTGGCGTACGAGAGACCCTCCTGCATCTCGGGGGAAACTGACCGCCGGTTCAGAAAGAGTCTGCCCGTTCATGAGATACCTCATCGTCGGCTGCGGCCGCGTCGGTTCCACCCTCGCCAAGCTGCTCGACGCCGATAACCACGAAGTGATCGTCGTCGACGAGAGCCCGTCCGCATTCAAACGCCTCGGTCAGAAATTCAAAGGCCACGTCGTCGTCGGGACCGGCATCGACTACGACGTCCTCAAACGTGCCGGCGCGGCTACGGCCAATGGCTTCATCGCCGTCACCAACGGCGACAACCGCAACGTCATGGCCGCACTCATAGCCCAGCGCATGTTCAAAATAAAGAAGATCGTGGCGCGCATCTACGACCCGCCGCGCGGTCTGATGTACCGCGACCTCGGCATCGACACGGTTTGTCCCACCACGGTCGGCGCCAAGATGATCCGCGACATGCTGACGGACGTCCCCTGGGACACCCTGCAGACCTTCGACTTCGGCCGCGTGACCTCGCTCACGGCCATCGTGCAGGCGGCCGATGCGGGCAAACGCGTCAGCGACGTGGAGCGCCCGGGCCGCATCCGCATCGCCGCGATTCGCAGCGGCAAGAACGTCGTCGTTGCCGCGAACGATACGGTGCTCAGCGCCGGCGACGAGATCAATGCCATCGTCGCCCCCGACGCGATCACAGAGTTCGCCCAGATGTTTCAGACCGCCGCGCCAAGCGCCCGGATGACCGCGTAAGAGCATGTTCATCGTGATCGTCGGCGGCGGCAAGGTCGGCTCGTACCTTACGCGCGCGCTCCTTCAGCAGCATCACGAGGTCGTGGTCGTCGAAAAAGAAGAGCGAAAGGCCAAGATGCTCGAGCGCTTGATCGAGCAGGAGGTAACCGTCGTCGGCGACGGCTGCGATCCGTACGTACTCGAACAAGCCGGCGTCGGCCGAGCCGACGTCGTTGTGGCGGACACGGGAGACGACGAAGACAACCTCGTCGTCTGTTTGATCGCGAAGAAGCGTACGAAGGCTCGGTGCATCGCACGCGTCAACAACCCACGCAACAAGCAGATCTTTGAATCGCTCGATCCGGAGGATCCGGTAACCGTCATCTCGTCGACCGAGATTCTGCTCGACGTCTTGAACGAACGCGTCAACGCGCAGAACTATGGTGGAGGGCTCGAATACGCGCACCTCTTCGGGAAGGGTGATCTCGATCTCATCAAGGTCGCCTTACCGACGGAATCTCCCTATGCGGGCAAACGCTTGAGCGAGGTTCGTTTCCCGCCTAATAGCGCCGTGGTCGCCCTGGACCGTACGAGTGAAGACCTGCTCATCCCGAACGGAGAGACCGCGTTGCGCGCCGGTGACCGGCTGCTCGTCGTCGTAAAAACCGGCGACGGCGAAGCGGTGCGCAAGGCGCTGACGGGCGCGCCGCAGTAGAGAGCGCGTCCCTCACGCCGGCCATTCGCACGTCATCAGTGCGTGTGGGTGAAGTTCCCCACGCGCACGCCGCAACCTCGAATCGCGGCGATCACGCGGCGCATGCCGAGCGGATCGTTGGGCCGGCCGACCGTCTCGAAATACCACTCCGGATCGATGTTGAGCGTGCGCGTTTGAACCATCTCCACCTTCACTCCGCGCAGAAACCCCTCCATCGCCGCGATCTCGCCGGCGTCGTCGGTGACGCCGGGGTGCGTGAGATAGTTCAGCGAAACGCGGAGCCCCGAATCGCAGGCCAGCCGAATCGACGACAGCACGTCGTCCAGACCGTACCCTTGCGGCCGGTAGTACGCCGCGTACGCACGCGGCCGGAACGAGTTGAGGCTCACCCGCACCGCTTGCAGCCCGGCATCGATGCAGCGCGCCAGCCCCTTCGTCACGCTGCCGTTGGTATTTAGATTGATCGTGCCGCCGGCGCGCTCGGCGCGGATGCGCTCGATCGCTCGCGCGACCGTCGTCGCGCGCAGCAGCGGTTCGCCCTCGCAGCCCTGTCCGAAGGAGACGATGCCGCCGGCGACGCGAGTGAGGTGATGGATCGCGACGCTCGCGAGTTCTTCGGCGGTCGTCTCGAATCTTATGCGCTCCTGCGGCGACGGGATCCCCGCCTGCGGGTCGAGCTCGCTGATGCATCCGGCGCAGCGCGCGTTGCACTTCGGCGAGACCGGCATCGCCGCTTCGCCGCATTCAAAGAAGACGTTCTGCGCCGTGAAGCACCCGTATTCGCGCGAGCAGCGCGCTACCTGTGCCAGCACGCGATTGCCGGGATCGGCGGCTAAGCGTCGCTCGATGCGCCGGTCGAGCTCGCCGGGAGCGAAGTAGCGCGGCTTCCAGTCCTCGCTCTCGTCGGTACGCATTGCGGCAACGTGCAGCACGTCGTCCACCACGCACGCGTAGGTGTAGCCGAACAGCGGCAACGCCGGAGCGCCCGCATCTTTGGCGTAGGCAGGAACGAGCAGTCGCGTATAGCCGGCCGGAAGTATCGCGGCTAAGGCGAATCGGCGTCTCGCCGGGCCGCTTCCGAGCAGTGGATGCCGCCCTGGGAGAAGCGTGGGGATCGTTCCCGGCGGCGCGGGGATGAGTTCCTCCGGGAACGCGCGCCGAACGATCCCACCGTCGGCGAACGGTTCGCGCGCCGCGTCGAAATAGATGCGGCCCGCCTTATCGCAGTATGCCAGCCCAATCATAGGCGTTTTTCGAAGACGCTCTCGGTCTCTGCGAGATCGTAGCCGGCACGCGCGTAAAAACCGTGCGCCCGTTCCCGCACGATGTTAGAGAGGACCCGAATCCGCGCGCACTCTCTGCGCGCCGCCAGCCGCCGTTCGTCGTACCCGAGCTGGACGGCCTCGCGTACCGGCGGCGCGCCGCCGTCGTCAGCCCGCACGATCGCCGCCGAGATCGAACATCGTATCGAAGACGTGCACGGCCGGCCCAGTTAGATACGCCGGACCCGTGCCGTCCCATTCGACCAGCAGCTGTCCCCCGGGAACGAAGATATCGACGGGCGACGCCGCGTCGCCGCGAGAGATTGCCGCGGCCGCGCACGCCACGGCTCCGGTTCCGCAGGAGAACGTCAACCCGACGCCGCGCTCCCAATGCCGCACCGAGAGCGCCCTTGGACCGATCCGTGCCGCGACGTGGACGTTGGTACCGTCTGGAAAGGCCGGTGAACCCTGCAGAGATTCGGCCGTGGCGACCAGATCGATCGCATCGAGCCGCTGCTCGAAGATGACGACGTGCGGATTTCCTAGCGACACGAAGGCGGCCCGGGCTAACGGCAGCTCGCGCCGCTGCAGCAACGGCCGGCCGATCTCCAGGCGGACGGCGTACTCGCGTCCTTTGGAGAGTATCTGCGTCTCGACGACCCCCGAGAGCGTCTCGATACGCAGGTGGTCGCCCTCGCCCCGTTCGCTCAGGTAGCGGGCGACGCAGCGCATGCCGTTGCCGCACATCTCTGCCTCGCTGCCGTCCGCATTGATGATCCGCATGCAAGCGTGCGCGATCTCGGACCGTACGATCGCAAGCAATCCGTCTGCACCGATTCCACCGCGGCGGTCGCAAGCATCGCGAGCGAACCGTGCCAAGTCGTCGATGCTCGGCCGGCGCTCGTCGACGACGACGAAATCGTTATACGTGCCGTGCATCTTCGAGACGCGAACGCCGGCCGTTAGGATGCCTCTTCTGCCTTACCGCCGGCGGGCGAACTCTCTCCCGGCGCCGCGAAGGCACCTTGGGGCGAGATCGTCGAGACGGCGTGCTTGTAGATCAAGTGTGTCTTGCGCTCGTACTCTAGCAAAATCGTAAACGGGTCGAAGCCTTTGACGAGGCCGCGGAGCTGAAATCCATTCACTAAGTAAACGGTCACGGGCACGTTTTGCCGTTTTATCTCCGAGAGGTAGGCATCTTGCAAACTGCCCGGCATCCACACGGCTTCAGGCCCAGCCAAGTATTTCCCTTGCCGACCGCGCAACCGCGTCGCGCGGAAGCCACAGCGTCTCCGGCTCCGAGCGAAACCACGTCTGCTGGCGGCGAGCGTATCGCCGGGTAGCCCGCGCCAGCAACGCCCGTAGTTCCTCACGCGTGCACCAACCGTGCAGATAGGCAATCGCCTGCGGGTAGCCGACGGCGCTGGCGGCAACTACATCCGAGCCCACCGCCTGCGCCTCCTCGAGCAATCCGCAACCAAGCATCGCATCGGTCCTGCGCGCGATGCGCTCTTCTAATTCGCGCGCGTCGACCTGAAGGTACACCTTCGCAAACGGGATGCCCGCGGTCACGAGCGATCGCGCGTCGCGCTCGCAACGTGTTGCGCCTTTCGGCGCGAGCGCGATCTCCAATGCACGCAGGACGCGATACGCATCGCCGGGATGGATCGCTCGCGCACGACGCGGATCGCGCGACGCGAGCCACGCGTGCAGGAACGGACCATCGTGCAGGCGCGCCTCACGCGCCAGGCGCTCGCGCAACTTTTCGTCGTAGTGCGGCGCGAGTTGCACCGCGCCGGTCAGCGCGCGCACGTAAAAGCCCGTGCCACCTACGACGATGGCGCGTCTCTTCCGGGATGCGATCTCCTCGATGGCGTCGGTCGCATCGCGCGCGAAGCGCGCGGCCGAGTAGCGCTCATGCGGATCGAGGAAGCCGATCAGATGGTGGCGCACGGCGGCGAGCTGCTGCGGCGTCGGAGCGGCCGTCCCGACGGGCATGCCGCGATATATCTGCCGCGAGTCGGCGCCGACGATCTCGGCATCGAACTCGCGCGCGAGCTCGATGGCCAGTTCGGTCTTCCCCGACGCCGTCGGCCCCGCCAATACCAAGACCCCCTCCACCTTACCCATCACTCCGTCACCCTGTCGTCCCACCGCCCTTGTCATTCTGAGCATGTCGAAGAGTTGTCGCAGGGCGCATTAGGTGCGTTTGAAGATTTTGCTGAGGGCGTCCGGGTCGAAACGCACGATCGTCGGACGACCGTGCGGGCAGTGCATCGGATTTTCGCAGCGCTGCAGGCCGTCGAGCAGTGCCGCCATCTCCGCAGGCTCGAGTCTCTCGCCGGCACGCACCGTCGAACGGCAAGCCAGTGAAGCCCAAACGCGCTCTCGCGCGTCGCGTTGCTGCGCCTCGCCCGCAAGGTCGTCGAGCAGGCCGGCGACGTCGAACGGGCGCGCGCCGTACCCCGCGGGCGTCGCGAGAATGCGGTATGCCCGCTCGCCGAAGCGTTCGATCTCGAGCCCGCCTTCGCGAAGCAGCTCGAGGGCGCTATCGAGTGTGGCGCTCTCGCCGCGTCCTACTTCGAACGTCAGCGGAACCAGCAACGGTTCGCTCGGGGCGCGCTCTCGCGCGGCGGCGACGATCTTCTCGTACGCGATGCGCTCGTGCGCGGCGTGCTGATCGAGCAGGATCAGCGCGCACCCGTCCGTCGCGGCTACGTACGTCGCATCGAGTTGCGCGAGCACGCGCAACCGCGGCGCGCCGGCGTCCTCCGAGATCTCCCCTAGCGCCGGCTGCATGGCATCGAAGAGTGCGGGTGCGCCGGCCGCATCGGCTGCGGGCGGCGCGAGCGAGACCGCGACGGCATCGCGCAAGGCAGCCGCCGCGCGATCTCGCAGCGTCGCCGCGATAGCTCGCCGCACCGCGTCGACGACCTGGTGAGCGTATCGCAAGCGTACGTCGCTCTTGGTCGGATGCACGTTCGGATCGACGTGATCGGGCGGAAGCGTCAGAGAGAGCACGCCGTACGGATGACGGCCCGTCATGGTGTAGGTTGCATAGCCCGCGGTCCACGCGCCGGCCAGCAGCGTGCTGCGTAGCAGCCGCCCGTTCACGACGAGTATCTGCATTCGGCGATCCGGCCGGTCGCTTCCGGGCGCGCTGATATAGCCCGAAAGGCTGCCGCGCATATCCCGGGCCGCTCGCCCGTCCAGCTCCACCATCGCCTCCGCGGCGCCGCGGCCGAAGACCATTGCCAATCGCCCTCGCAGATCGCCGGCGGGCGGCATGGCCCACGACTCCTTGCCGTCATGCACGAGAGTGAACGCAACGCTCGGGTAGGCTAGTGCGAAGGCCGAGAGCCAGCTCGATATCCGATTGAACTCGGCGGCCGGGCTGCGCAGGTACTCGCGGCGCACGGGAACGCCGGCGAAGAGATCCGCCGCGCTCACGCTCGTCCCCGGCGGCGCCGGAGCCGGCTCGATCGGATCCGTTCGTTCGGCGTACGCGACGATCTTCGATCCCATCTCCTCGCCCCTGGCACGCGAGATGATCGTCAGCCGAGCAACCGCCGCGATGCTCGCAAGCCCTTCGCCGCGAAAACCCAGCGTCGCAACCGACTCCAAATCGCTTGCAGTCCCGAGTTTGCTGGTGGCGTGGCGTCTCACCGCCAGCGGTAGATCGTCGCGTGCGATCCCGAGCCCATTATCGACCACTTCGACTAGATCGATCCCGCCCGCCCTCAGTGCCACCGCAACGCGCGTTGCGCCGGCATCGACCGCGTTCTCAACGAGTTCTTTGACGACGGAGAGGGGTCGCTCGACGACCTCTCCGGCCGCGATCTGCCCGATCGTCTGCGCATCCAGCAGATGAATCACGGTGCGTCGTGGTTGAGAAAAGAAAGCTGCAACTCAAGCGCAGCGCTCTTGGCGAGTCTCCTGCGAAGCGGAACCTGGACTTCGACGTCGGAACGCCCCGAAAGGACGTCGGCGATCTCCTGCGCGCGCTCCACCGCAGCTTCGGGCAGGCCGGCCATGCGGGCGACCTCGATGCCGAAGGAGCGCGACGAGCTGCCCGGCTGCACGCGATGCGAAAAGACCGGGGCGCCCCCGCGCGCCGTGTTCTCCACGGCTGTGATGTGGTAGTTCGCGACCGCCGGCCAATGCTCGGCCAGCGCGATCAGCTCGTGAAAATGGGTCGCGAAAAGCACCATCGGTGCCCGCTCTTCCAGCCCGAGCAGGAACTCGCAGATCGCCTGAGCGATCGCCAGCCCGTCGATCGTCCCGGTGCCGCGGCCCACCTCGTCGATGAGCAGCAGACTACGGCGCGTGCACCGGCGCAGGATGTTCGCGGCTTCCGCCATCTCGAGGTAGAACGTCGACTGCCCCGACGCGAGATCGTCCCCCGCACCGATGCGCGTGAAGATGCGATCGACGATGCCCATCCTAGCGCGCTTGGCCGGAACGAACGAACCGATCTGCGCCATGATCGCCAGCAGCGCGGTCTGCCGCAAGTACGTGGATTTGCCGCCCATATTCGGGCCGGTCAATAGGATGAAGCGGTGCTCTTTGGCGCGCAAGTTGATATCGTTGGGTACGAAATGCGTGCGTAGGATGGCCTCCATGACCGGGTGGCGGCCTTCCTCGACGGCGACCAGGCTCTCCTCGACGAACTCCGGGCGTACGTACCCGCGCTCCGCGGCGCATTGCGCGAGCGAGCAGAGCACGTCGAGCTCCGCCAGCGCCTCGGCGGTGCCCAAGAGCTCGTCGACCCGCAACGCGATGCGTTCCACCAGTTCGCCGAAGAGTCGTTCCTCGATGCGCAGCTGCCGCGACTGCGCGCTGGATATCTCGATCTCTAACTCTTTGAGTTCCGGGGTCGCGTAGCGCTCGCCGTTGGTGAGCGTCTGCTTGCGCACGTAGTCGGCCGGGACCTGTCCTGCGTTGCTCTTGCTCACCTCGATCGCGTAGCCGAACGCACTCGCGTACTTGACCTTGAGAGATTTGATGCCGGTGCGTTCGCGCTCGCGCTCTTCGAGACCGGAGAGTCTGCTGCGCGCGTCGGCTCGCAACGCCGCGCACGCTGCAAGTTCCTCGTCGGCCTCGGGCCGTATGACGCCACCGTCCGCGATCTGCGCGGGCGGATCGTCGACCAGCGTACGCTGCAGGTCCGCAAGCAGATCCTCGAACTCGCCGACACGCGCTATCTGCGCGCCGAGCGCGGCGGGCGCAACCCGGCGCAACGGAGCGGGCATCGCGAGCGTCCTGCGCAACGACGCCAGGTCGCGCGGCAGCGCGCGCCGGAAGCGCACCTTTTGCGCGATGCGTTCGAGATCGAAACAACCGTGCAACAACTCCTGCATCGACTCACGGCGCACGTGCTCGACGACGAGTGCAGCGACGCAATCTTGGCGCCGCGCGACGGCCTGGGCGTCGACCAACGGCGCGAGTATCCAGCGCGCGAGGAGGCGCGAGCCCATCGAGGTCGCGCAGCGATCGAGCGTATCGACCAGCGTCGCCCGCGCGTTCGCGCCCAGCGCCTTGGTGAGTTCGAGGTTTTTCCGCGTGTTCGGATCCAGGCCCACGAAGGTCTGCGTGCGGTAAAACCGGGGCGCATTCAACGCCCCCTCGTCGCCCGCACGCTCTCGATGCTTTGGCAGGCTCGGCATGGCGTTGTCATCCTGAGCCTGCCGAAGGACGCCGGTGCGTTTGACGAATCCCACGAGCGCGTCGAGTGCTCGGTGCATCGCGAGCGATTCGTCGAGCGAGAAACCGGGGACGCCGTCGCGATCGCGGACGGCGACGGCGGAGAGCGCCGGCGAGGCCAGCCGCGCCCCGAAACTTTCCATCGCGGAGGCCATCGCGGCCCGGAGATCGGCCGGCACGTCGGCCACCACTTCCGCGGGTCCGATCCGGCCGATCTCGGCGAGGATATCCTCGTACGCCGCTTCGCCGGAGAACGCCGTTGCAGCGCAGTACCCGGTGGAGACGTCTGCGTACGCTACCGCGTACGTCTCTTCGATCGCGGCGAGCGCGGCGAGATAGTTGTTCTGCTTCCCGTCGAGCAGCTGTTCTTCGATCAGCGTGCCGGGCGTAACGATCCGCGTGACGTCGCGCCGCACCAGTCTGTTCGGTTGCGGCGCTTCCAACTGTTCGGCGAGCGCGACGATGTAGCGCTGCTGCACGAGCCTCGCCAGATACGCGGCGAGCGCGTGATACGGCACGCCCGCCATCGCTACGCGCTTGCCGCCGCCCGCCTCCTTCGAGGTCAACGCGATGGAGAGCGCCCGGGCCACGGTCTCGGCGTCCTCGCCGTAGGCTTCGTAAAAATCTCCGACGCGAGAGAGCAGCACGGCTTCGGGGTGCCGCGCTTTCATTCCGAAGTACTGCTCGAGCATCGGCGAATACTGGGTCACGCCGCATGCGATTCGGTGGTGGTCCAACGGATAACTTCCGGCCCGGAGGGGCTCTTCCGCGCCTTCCTCGAGCGGGTACTGTGCCCAGCGTATGGCATACCGGCGGGTCATACTCGCCACGTGCTCACCAAGGAAACCGGCGTCGAGGAACGCCTCATCACCCTCCGGGCGCTACCCGGCCTAGCGGAGCGAGCGCTCCGCGAAGGACTACGCGGTGCCATACTCAGCCGTCAGTGGCGAGCGTACGGCCGCAACGGCGCGGTGCTGCGTTCCGCAGTCCTCGCACGTTTTGACGCGCTGGCACGCAGCCTGCCGCTCGCCGCCGCCGATCGCGTCCGCACCCGCACGGAGATCGCGGCGCTCGCCGAACGTTTCGCGAGCTCGCATCTAGCGCGGCGATTGCTCGCCACACCGCTGTCGCGGGTCGCGCGGTCGCGCTCGCAGCGCGTCGACGTCGTCGTCTGCGACCGCGCGGGCCGCCGTTTCGCGATTCGCTTCGCCCTCGTTCGCGACGCATTCCATGCCGCCGAGCTGGCCGCATCCGCGACGCAAGGCGAACCCGCCGCCGCCGGCGTGCTCGTGCACGATCTCCTACGCAGGCGCACGCAGCGCTTCCCACCGGCGTCGCGCGAGGTGCTGCGATGCGCCTAGCCGTCGAAACGCGCGCAGCGGCGTAGGATCGTCCCGGAGCAGCCCCACACGTGCGCCGCGTGGATCTCGACGTCGATCCACGGCTCTCGGGCCGCAAGGTAGTCCGGTGGCGCCGGTGCGATCACCGTCACGTTGTCGAGCGTCTTGGCGGCGAGTTTGCTGCGGTCTTTCTTCGAAGGGCCCTGGACCAGGCAGCGCGCCGTCGTACCGATCTTGCGATCGTGGTATGCGCGCGACGCGGCATTTTGCGCGTCTGCCAGCCGCTTGAAGCGCGCGCTCGCGACCGCTTCCGCAACCGGTTCCCAACTCGCCGCGGGCGTGCCGC
>JAJXWN010000210.1 GCA_021781595.1 bacterium
TATCTCAAGCGCCACGGCATCGCCGTACACGGTGGCGACGTACTCGAATGGTTCGTACGCGCCGGGGAGGGGCTCGTCGTCAACGATTTCACCATATTGCGCGACATCGAGGTCGCGGAGATCGTCAAGATGCTGCCCGGCCGCATCTATCCGCTCGATCGCTTCAAAGCGTGGGAAGGCGTATTCTTCACCGAAGAACAGTGCGCGTATCTGGGTGTGTGGCACGATAACGTGCGCAATCTGCGCAGCGACGGCCAGACGGGTCTCGCGATTCTTGGGCTCTGGTTCGTCCTCTCGTACTGGCTGCAGAAAGCGCACTACCCCGACGATATGCAAGATCTCCCGCCCAGCGAACTCGCGTGGAATTACCTGCGCAAGACCGAGCGGTGGGTCGGGAGCAACATGCTGCGCAACACCGTGCGCCAAAGCGACGTGCTGGCGACGGTCTCCTCGCAGCGGGCCGACGCGCTCTTCTTAGCTCCGCCGGCGCGCAATGCGTTCCGCAGCTCCGACGCGCGCATTTGGATGTGGGAGGCTTGGTGGCAGGGCAACCCCTACTACAACATCGAGCATGCCTACCGCGATTCGCTCTTCGGCGCGCGCAGCGCCGACGAACACGGCTATGCCCGCGCTTTCGCCACCGTGCTATCGGCCGCGCGAGAGTATCCGGTCATCATCGTTCAGGCGACGAAGGAGCGGCTCCACGAGTTCGAACCGCATCTGCGCAACGCGCGCCGTAACGTCGATATCGTCACGCCATACGGCAACGAAGTCTACCTCATCGGCACGAAGTAACTCCGACAGCTTCCTAGTGCGAGGGCGCGGACTGGAAACGGGCCCAGATCAAAGCCAGCACCGCCAAAACCCAGAGCAGAATCAGGTGCTTGATATGGTGCCCGTGACCTGCCGACGTAAGCACGTTGACGATACCGAGCCCGTAGAGCAAACCCAGCACGAAGAGAACGACGGCCAACACGATTGCGAGGATTTTCAATGGATGACTCCCATGCGGGCGAGGGTGAAACAGAGAGCGCCGAAGAGTAGGCAGTACCACCCGAACGGGCGCAGATCGTTCGATTTGAAGTAGCGGGTCAGAAACGCGACGGAAGCGTACGCCGCAGCGCCGGCCACAACGCCGCCGGCCACCGCCTCCCCCAATGCAACGTGCGCGCCCGGTACGAAGAGGTCGGGGATCTTCAGAAGCGCCGCCGCAAGAATGACGGGGGTTGCGAGCATGAAGGAGTATCGAGCGGCGTCTTCGTGGTCGAGGTCAAAGAGTAGGCCGGCGACCATCGAGGCTCCCGACCGCGATATCCCCGGCAGGAGCGCAAACGCTTCGCCGACGCCGACCCCGACGCTCTGGAACCACGTGAGTTTTTCCAGCGGTTTGTATGACTTGCCGCGATCCTCGTGCTGGCGCCTGCGTAGATACTCGCCCAGAAACATCACCAGGCCGTTGATCATCAAGAACGCCGCGGCCGGCTCGACGGCGCCGAAAAGGCGCTGCACGGGCTTCTGCAGGGCGAGTCCGAGCAGACCGACCGGAATGGTGGCGACGACGAGCAGCCAGCCGGTGCGTTCGTCGCGCCCGTCTCCGAGCCGCCCGCGCACGATCCCGCCCACGACCGCCTTGGCGATACGCACCCAGTCTCGCCAGTAGAATATTGCAAGCGCGAGAGCCGTCCCGCAATGCAGGGCGACGACGAACGGAAGAAAGGTCCCATTATCGCGCTTGACGTTTTGCCAGTGCAGCAGGGCCGGGACGAGGATCGTGTGGCCGAGGCTGCTGACGGGGAAGAGCTCGCTCACCCCTTGCAAGAGCGCGAGAATCAGCGCTTGCGTGAAAGTCACGCAGCCGAAGATACGCTACCGGAAGGATTGCTCCTGGGAGCGGACTAAGGCGTTTGCGATGACAGAACCGTCAGGCGAGGAGCGCCCGCAGGACGCGTCGGGAGGGGCATCTTCCCACGAGCGCGAGTTCGAGCGCGTCGGCGATACGTTGCTGGTCTCCTACAGCATCTCTGAAGAGTTCGAACCGGAGTTTACGGAGGCCTACGATATCGCCGCCGGCGGCATGGCGATGATCACGAACGCCGAACTGCGTAAGGGCGTACCGGTGATCGTGCAGATCGAACTGCGGGGAGATTCGCGCCCAATCATTCGCGTCGCCGGCATCGTACGGTGGTCGCACTTCGATACCATGCTGCGCCGCTACCGCACCGGCGTTTCGTTTATCGACGTGGACGACCAAACGCACGGCGATCTGTTGCGTTACATCGATACGCTGCACCTGCTACGTGATATGGGCGTCCTCTAACCGCGGCCTCTACCAGGCGACGAACTTCACCGTAAAGGTGTAGGTCCCGGGCACCGCCGCGCAGTTGACGTAACGCGGTGCGTAGACGGCGTCGCGCGCCATCTGCAGCGCGACCATATCCAGGTCGCCGCTCCCTGAGGTCCCTACTACGGTCGCTCCGGTGACGCGTGCGTTGCGATCGAGCGTTACGCGGATGCTCGTCGTACCGCTGGTGCCGGCCGCACGAGCCTCCGGCGCGATCTCCGGCCACGGCGGCAGTCGCAGCACGCCGGGCGGAGCATCGGGTACGCTGCAGGAGGCTCGGCTCGGAACTGCGGTCGGCGGCGGGGATGGGCTAGCGGTACTGCCGGCAAGCCGTTTCACTCCTCCACCGGCAGGCGCGGCCGCGATCTTGGAGGGCGTGCGCACTCGCGCTCGCGATCGAGCCGGTTTGGCGAGCCGCGCCGGCGCCGGGTGCGGAAGGTGACGTACCGGCGGGCGCGGAGACGGGGTCGCATGCGTTAGCGTCAGGATCTCGTGCGTGCTTAGGCTTACATACTCCGGTTTTTCGCGCTGTATGCCAAACGGCCACCGAATCAGCCCTGCAACGAAGAGATGGAGCAAGAGCGACAGAGCAATCGCGACCAGGAGGACCTGACGACCGCGCTTGGAGACCACCGCTTACTGCTTGTGAATGCCGAAGGGCGCTCCCTTCCGGCAGCGCCCTTCACAGTGCACGGTGCGCGTAACGCACGGCAGGCTAGTTGTTCGGGTCGAACGTCGCTCTAAAGAGATAGGAACCCGTCGCTGGTTTACAGGCGACGATCTTCGGCGCGTAGGTCGATTGCCGTGCGGCCGAGAGCGCGGAGTGATCGATCGCCATATTGTCGGAACTCTGATCGATCTTCGCGTGAACGAGATTCCCAGACGGGCCGATGGTCACCTCGACGAGCACCGTCACCGTTCCGAGGCCCAGATTGCGGGCGCTATCCGGGTAGTTCGGGGCGACGGGTTGGACGACGGTTGCGTCCTGATAGGGTACCTTGCAGGCCGGCGGCGTCGCGGTGGGCGGCGGCGCCGGAGGCGCAGGTGGGTTGGTTCCCTGCCCCGATGGTACGCCGTTCTCAGTGCCGCTCTTGGGCGCAACGTATGCCGGCTGGCTCGGCGAGTTCGCGCTGTTGCTCGTCGTCTTAGGGACGTTGAGCTTCAACTTCGGCGGCGCCTTCTGCTGTTGGTGCGGCGGCGGCGTTGCCTGCGGCGGCGGCGTCGGGGTCGGCGGTGGTGTCGGGGTCGGCGGCGGCGGTGTCGGCGCCTTCACCTGGATCTTCTTGGTGACCGAAACCTTTTCGACCGTCTGCTTCGAGTGCTGCTGCGTGAGCACCGGGAAGATCGGCGAGAGCACGAGGTGAATCACGATCGAGATCACG
>JAJXWN010000211.1 GCA_021781595.1 bacterium
CGGTCACGAACGGATTGTTGGCTAGCGGCGGGAAGACGCCCGGCGTGCCCTGCCCTTGCGGGCCGTGACAGCTGGAGCAATCCTGCGCGAAGACCGCTTGGCCAGCTTTCGCTTGCGGCGAGAGTGCGGCCGGTGCGGAAGCGGTGGGCGCAGATGCCGTGGTGCTTGCCGCTGCGAGGATCTGCGCCTCGGGCGCGCTGGGCGGAGCCGCAGCCTGCTTCTGCATGATTCCGAGTTGGCTCCAGATCGATAGGCCCCAGATGATTGCGAGCGAGACGGCCAGCGTCCAGAGTATCGGTTTGCGTGAGCCGAGCGCGCGCGTCGTGCTGCGGTCGATCCATGGCAGCAAGAACAGGATCAGCGTGGCGACGCCTGGGATGACGAGCGACCCGACGATCTCAAACTTGCCTGAAATCAGTTGCAGCAAGCCGAACAGATCGAGGAAATACCAAGCCGGGTACGGGACAAACGTCGAGTTTGCGGGGTCGGCCTTGGCGTCGAGGAAGGGCGGAGCCCAGATTGCCAGCGCCATGATGACGGCGAAGACGATCAGCGACGCTACGGCGTCCATGAACATCTGGTCGGGCCAGAAGCGTCCCTTCTTGAGCGGGCGCGGGTCGTCGACCGGCGGGCCGGCCGGACCGTTCCAGCGGAAGATCGCCAAGTGCGCTCCGACCAGCATCACGAGAACCGCCGGCATCAGCCAGACGTGCAGGCCGAAGAAACGGTTGATGGTCAGGGTGCCCATCGTGGTACCGTCTTGAACGAACTGCTGGATGAACTGTCCGATGACCGGGGCCGTGAGCGTCAGATTGATCGAGACCTGCGACGCGAAGTACGCATCCATGTCCCAGGGCAACAGGTAGCCGGTCAGACCGAGCACCAGCGTTACCAGCAGCAGGAAGACGCCGACGATCCACTGGATCTCGCGCGGCGATTTGTATGCGCCCCAGATGACGACCTGCAGCAGGTGCAGGAAGACCAGTGCGATCATCGCCGACGCGCCCCAGTAGTGGATGCTCAGCACCAGGTGCTGGAACGGATTGAGGTAGATTGCCCGCGTCGACTCCCATGCGGTATTCGCCGACGGAGCGTAATAGAACGTCAGGAAAATGCCGGTCACGATCTGCAGGATCATCGCGAAGATGGTCGCGCTCCCGAAAACGTACCAGTAGCTGGCGCCGCCCGGAATGTCCTCGGTGAGGAAATCCTTCGTCATGCTCACGAAGCCCGTGCGCCGCTCGATCCAGTTGAGCATTATCTCACTTCCTGCTAGTTTGCGTTAGTTCGAATACGAGACGACGATGCGGTTGGGTATCGTAGGCTGATAGCGTATCCACGTCACCTCGGCTTGACCGTTCTGCTCCCGCAGCGGCAACGGGTCGAGACCGCGCGCCGCGGGGCCCGCGATATGTTTGCCGTCATGATCGAACTGCGAACCGTGGCACGGGCAGGCGAATATCTTGGCAGCCGCGTCGTAGTTGTAGCGGCAACCGAGGTGCGGGCAGATCGGACTGAAGATCACGAAGCCCATCGTTACGATCTCGTAAGGGAGCTTGCCGGACGGCGTGTACAGATTGGGCCGCTCCTTCATGAATTTTGCCGGGCTCGTCTTGATCCCCCAGACCGCCTCCGGCAAGTTCTGCTCGGGGAGATATGCGTCTTTGCTCTTGAGGATGAAGTCGATCTTGACCGGCGTGTTCGTGGAGGCTTGCAGCTGCTTCCACTCGGTTTGATCGAGCGGGCTCCACGTGGCGCTGCCGGCGCCGACGTCGGGGATGAGCGAGCCGACGATCGGGATCGCGAGTACGAGACTAATCGCGCCGCCTATTGCGAGCGTAGCGTTCGCCATGAACTTTCGGCGGGTGATCTCTTCGGGAGTGCCTGGATCGTCGTACGATGAGGCGGCGTTCGCATGACTCGACAAAACTCAAATCTCTCCCAAAAGCCTAGAGTGAAGCCTAGAGTAAGGTAGTGGCATCTTTCCCATCGATTCTACGCACGCCTCCAAGCCGGCGCGCCGACAAACCTCGGAAGCAAGGAGACGGCAGGGCGTTCCTGCCGCCTCCTTGCCCGTCGGTTACATCTTGTAGCTGTGGAGGCCGCTGATCCAGAGATTGACGCCAAAGTAGCAAAACATGATCGAAATGAAACCGATGACGCTTACCCAAGCGCTGCGCAGCCCTCGCCACCGGTTGCGCGTGTGCAGGTGCATGTAGATCGCGTAGACGATCCACGAGACGAGCGCCGCGGTTTCTTTCGGATCCCATTGCCAGTACGCGCCCCACGCTTCGTGCGCCCACATCGCTCCGGTAATGACGCCCAGCGTCAATAGCGGCAGGCCGACGGCGACGACGCGATAGATCAAAACGTCCATCTGCGCGAGGCTCGGCAGGGTGTTGAGCCACTGCGCGGTGCCATCCCCTTGCGCGGCGGCGGCGGCGATATGCGGCGTATCGTTGCGGATCGCGACGGCCGCGCCGCCGGGCACCGCCGCCGGCGTGGCTGCGCCACCCGGAGTGGCCAAGCGCCGCTCGAAGTAAAATTTCACGAGATAGAGCCCGGAGAGGACGAAGGCCAGCATGAAGGCCGAGTACGACGAGACGACCAGCGGTACGTGAATCTTGGCCCAGTAGGACTGCAGCGACGGAACCGCCGGCATCACGCCCTCGTTCCACGTCACGCCGTACGCTAAGAAGAGTGCCGCCATCGCCAGTACGAAGCCGCCGGCGAACCACAGTTTGTAGCGGAACGCGAATATGAGGAACAGGAGGACCGACATCGCCGCAAAGAGGGAGAGCGAGCCGTACAGGTTCAGCAGGGGCCAGATATGCGTCAGCTCGTAGCGGGCGACCAGCTGCGCGAATTGTGCCGCGCATCCGGCGATCGCGAGCGGAATGCCGAGGTGTTTGAGCCACGCCTCGTGCGTGAAGAAGTAGCCGAGCAGTGCCAGCGCGCCGACGACGTAGGAGGCTAGGGCGATCACCATGAGCACTTCGTCGAGCGGCATATAGTTGGCCATGCGTTATACCTCCGGGGCGGGAATCGAAGCCTTCGGGCCGGTGCGCGGATCGAGCCAGCGCTGGAAATCGGCGACGAGCTCGCCGAATTGGGTCTCGAAGATGTCGTACCCTTTTACCGTCGTCGCTGCCAAGCCGACATCCCACCGGCTAGGCTCTCCGCCGGATGCGATTCCCGGATCCACGCGAACGTACAGCCGTGCGGGCAGCAGGTAAAACGAAATGACCAGCCCCGCGAGCAGGACGAACGCTCCGATGCCCACGAGTACCGCGCCGGGGTCGTAGCGGTACTGAATGCCGGTGACCATCCGGTAGCCCTCGGGCTCGACGCTCCACCCGCCGCCGATCGCGATCGTCGTGCGCATCGGCACGAGCGCCGCGCCGGCCGGCCGGCCGCCGTCGAAGACGGAGAGAACGACGCCGGGGTTGTTGACGCGCGGGTCCGAGGACGGCTGCCCGGTCTGCTTGTCGATGGTCGGAACGAATTGGGAGAACTGCACGGTTCGTTGCGTTCCCGGGATCGCAAACGCCTCGCCGGTGGCGTACAGGCGGTTCGAGAGCGACTCTACGGGCTTGCCTTCGTGCGTGACGTTGAAGCGCAGCGCGAAACCGTAGCTCGCCTGGTAGTAGAGCGTGCCGTCGATATTTATGGGATGGTTGTTGCTGCATCTCTTG
>JAJXWN010000018.1 GCA_021781595.1 bacterium
CGTCTTACCCGAGCCTGGCGGCCCCAGCAGCAGCACGCCCTTGGGGATGCGCGCACCCAGCGCTTGAAACTTCTTCGGGTATTTCAAGAACTCGACGATCTCTTCGAGCTCTTCTTTCGCTTCCTCTACCCCGGCGACGTCGTTGAACGTAACCTTGGGCCGGTTCTCCGAGAGCATCTTCGCGCGGGAACGGCCGAACGAAAGCGCTTGGTTTCCTCCGCTCTGCGCTTGCCGGAAGATAAAGAACAGCACCAGCCCCAGCAGCGCAAACGGCAGCATCCCGCCCAAGAGCGAGATGAGCGATCCGTTGCTCGCTGGCTGCCAATCGATCGTTCCCCGCACGTGGTTCTGGACGTCTTTGACGAAAGCCGCATCGGTATTTGGAATCGCCACGGTGTACTGCTTGCCGTCGGTCAGTTTCCCGTTGACCTGCAAGCCTACGGCGTGGAGCGTCTGTATCTGCCGGGCCTCGAGCTTGTGGTAGAAGACGTTGTAGTCGAGATGGGTCGTATCGCTCGGCGGCATCACCAGCCGCTCGACGATCAAAAAGACCACGACGCAGGCGATGACGATGAGAAAGACCGACCGGAGATATTTGCTCACTATGCTTTTACGACAACCTTACTCTGAAAATACCCAGGACCGAAGCTGCGCGAGGTACGGGAGATTGCGGTATTTTTCTTGATAATCCAAGCCGTACCCTACGACGAACTCGTCCGGCGCAACCAACCCAACGTACTCGATGGGCACGTCGACACGCCGCCGGTACGGTTTGTCGAAGAGCACGCACGAGCGCAGACCGGCGGGGTTTCGCCCGCTCAGCAGTGCTTGGAGATACGAAAGCGTGAGGCCGTTGTCGACGATATCCTCCACGATCAGGACGTTCTTGCCGCCGATGTTCTCGCTCGTGTCCTTGAGCATGCGAACCTCGCCACTCGAGCGCGTCGAGTTGCCGTAGCTCGAAACGACCAAAAAATCCATCTCGAGGTGGCTCGGACCTCCGGGCGAGCGCGATATCGCTCGCGCGAGATCGGCCGCGACGTACAGCGCCCCCTTCAACACCCCGAGCAGCAGCAGAGGTTGCCCGGCATAGTCGCGGGCGATCTGCCGCCCCAGCCGCTCGATCGCTTCGGCGATCTCGGCTCGGTCGAAGAGTATCCGCTCGATCGTTCCCTCGTAGCTCTGCAGCTCCGCTCCCGGCGTCAAGCGCCGCGCTGGTTCGTTCATCACGCTCGGTGTACCGTCAACTCGCCCTTCTCAATCACGATATCGATCCCGCCCTTCATATAGAATCGGCCGGAACCGCCCCGCTCCAACACGCGCACGACCGCCTCTACGTGCTCGAAGTCCACGTCGCGCAATGCTTCCTGCTCGCGCAAGGCCTCCCGGACCTGCCTGCGCAGTACGGCCACCGAACTGCCGGCCACCTCGGCCGCCGCCAGTTCCGCCGCCCGCGCCGCAGCGGCATCGAGACCCGGAAAGAGCGGCCTCAGCGTTTCGAGCGCCTGCCGAACGGCGTTTCGGCGGTAGCCCCGGTCGGCATTGGTCGGGTCCACGGCGTACGGCAAACCGGCGCGCTGAACGTATCGCCGTAAGGCCGGTCGCTCCGCTCGCAAGAATGGACGAACCAGTTCGATCCCTTCGGCCAGTGGGCGCCGGGGCGGCATCCCGGCGAAACCCGCGAGGCCGCTGCCCCGGAAGAGCGCCAGCAGCAGCGTCTCGGTTTGATCTTCGGCCGCGTGTGCGGTAGCGACGGTACCGGCGCCCACATCGCGTGCCAGAGCCGCCAGCGCCGCATAGCGCGCCTCACGTAGCGTTGCCTCGTCGCTCTTACCCGGCCTCAGCGCCGCGATGCGCACCGGAACGCGCAACGCGGCTGCGACGCGCAGCACGACCGCCTCGTCTTGCCAAGCCGAGCGGCGCAAGCCGTGGTTGACGTGTCCTAAAGCAAGCCGCAGTTCGAGCGGCTTCGCGACGGCCTGCAGCACGGCTGCCAGTGCGACCGAATCCGAACCCCCGCTGCAGGCGACGAGCAGGCTCTCGCCGCGGCGGATGGTGCCGCCGCGCGTAACGGCACGTTCGAGCGCCCGCTCCGGATGCGCGCCTCTCATGGGCCGTTCACCTCCCCGCGTGCCGGCTCAACCAGGTAACGATCGTCTCTAGGACGCGGGGATCGATGCGCCCCGGAACGGTGAGATATTGATGAAGTGCGGCCATCGGCGTTCGCGGTTCGCCCGCCGGCACGTGCATGAAGAGATGATTGTCGTCCGGGAAGAGCCGGGCCGTGACGTGACGATTGGCCGAACTCGCCGCCTTCACGAGGCGCGGTAAGTCTTTGGGAAGCACCTGCACGTCCGCGCTCCCTTCCAAGATCAGGATCGGACAACGAACGCGCGCGATGTCGGTAGCGGGATCCACGTCCATCGACGACCGGTACCACGCCATGCCCGGGCCGGCTCGTTTACCGCTGCGAATAGCGGCCAGCGCCTGCAGTTCCCGCCGCCGCGTCCGTGCCCGTTCTTTCGGGGGCACCGACTCAAGCGCTTGCTCCAGCGAGATCTGCCACAGCGGCAGCGCGGGCGGCGCCATCAGGATGATCCCGGCTACGCTGCGTTCCCGGGCTGCGACGGTCGGCACCAACTCGCCGCCCTCGCTGTGGCCGAGCAGATAGACGCGCTTGGGATCGATCTCGGGTTGTTTGCGTGCGAACGCATACGCGGCTGCGACGTCCGCGAGCAGCTGCCTGCGCGTGGTGGTAGGCGCCGATCCGCCGCTCTCTCCGATGCCGCGCTTATCGTATCGCAGCACGGCGTAACCTGCATTCGAGAGCGCGTTGCTGAGCTGGAGGAAGACCGGATTCGGACCGACCGCTTCGTTGCGAGTCTCCGGGCCGCTGCCGGCGACCAAGACCACGGCGGCGAAGGGGCGCCTGCCCGCATTCGGGATCGTCATGGTGCCCGCGAGGCGCGTGCCGTCCAACGACCTGAAAGCAACGTCTTGGCTCCTGAAGTGCGGTTGCGGGGTGGGCAACATCGTTGCCACGGGGGCGGGCGTGCCGATCTGCGTAACGATGGGGCTGCTTGACATCAGTCGAAACGATGCCGCCTGCGCCGGAATCTCGATGGCACGAACCAGGTATGTGCCAGAGTCGTACCAATAGATTTCTCGCAGATCGCTCGCACCGATATCGATGACCAGATCTGCGTCCGTGGCGGGGATGGAGGCGGGGCGTTTTTCGGTGAGGTTCGCAGCGACGTGGGCTTCGACGGCCTTCCCGCCGCTAAGGACGGCCAGCGTAAATGTTTTCGCGCCGGTTGCATGGAGGAGCGCCGGTATCAAGAGATTCGTGCCCACGAGATTGTCGGAGACGATCTCCAGCGGCGCCGAAGGATCGGCTTTGATATCGACGCTCTGGCCGGGAACCCGGACATTCACGGCACCCGGCTCGAACGTGACCGTCGTGTGCTGCGGCCCCTGCGGCAGATTGAAGTCGGCGGAGTAGGCCGTCTCCGCGAGCGTCGCGGCGTCGTATTGCGTGGCCGCCGTGGCGTTGACGTTTAGCAGCCGCGCGCTCTCTCGTACCGTTATCGTGCCGGGCACCGAGCTGATGACGATGGTACTCTTCCCGAGCGTGGTGCCTCCGGCGACGATCTCATATGTATACGTTCCATTCGGTGGGCGAACCGGCAAAGACGACGGCGCAGCGGCCGTGCCGGCAAGCAAGACGAAGGAGAGGAGCGCGAGTGTCCTCACTATTGCACGCTCCCTTCCGGCGGCTGTTGCCGCAGCTGCGAACCGGCGAGCCCGGTCAGGCCCGTGATCGTGCCCAGGCCCATCGACTCGACCGCCGTGCTCGGCACCACGATCATCGCGCCCTTCTCCTTGAGTCCTTCATAGAGCATGTTCATGGCGCGCAGGTGCAGCGCGACCGGGTTGCCCTCGTAGGCCTTCGCGGCATCGACGAACGTCTGCGAGATCTCTTTCTCCGCCGAGCTCAAGATCACGCGCGCCTGGCGCTCTCGTTCGGCCTGGGCCTGGCGCGACATCGCGTCCTGCAGCACGTCGGGTATCTTGATGTCGCGTATCTCCACCGACTGCACCGTGATGCCCCATGGGGTCGTCCGCGCGTCGATCGCCTTTTGCAGACACTCGTCGACGGTTTGGCGATCCGAAAGCAGATCGGCGAGCGTGGTGGTGCCGATGATGTCGCGGAGCGCCGTCTGCGCGGCCCAGCCGATAGCCGCGCCGTAGTCGGCGACCTCGAGCGCGGCCTTCCGCGCGTCCCACACGATCCAGAAGAGCACCGCGTCGACGTCGACGGGAACCGTGTCTTTGGTGAGCGATTCTTCCGCGGTGAAGGTCGTGGTCTGCACGCGGTGGTCGATCCAGTTCGCGACCGCGTCGACGGCCGGAATCAGCCAGAACAGTCCCGGGCCGACGAGCCGCGAGAAGTGCCCCGCGCGCAAAACCACCGCTTTCTCCCACGCCTTTGCCACCTGCAGCGAGACCAAGACGATAGCCGCAACGACGATCGCCACGGCGATCGGCCACGGCTCGTACGTGGCGACGGTTGCGATCGAACCGATCGCGACGACGATCGCGGCAATCATCCAGGAGATGGCGTTGCCGAAATGCGCTGCGGGCCGGTTGACCGGCTGCATCTTCGGGGCATCCGAAGCCGCGGAAACGCCCGCTTTAGCATATCGTATATCCTTCCTCATATCTCTCCTATCGTTTACCGTTGCTTACGAAGTTGCGCTTCGGCGGCGCGCGCGATCTCGTCGGCTTCGAAGCCGAGCGACCGTGCCTGCGCGACGAAGCGTTCGGCGAGTTCCAAGAGTTTGATCCGGTGCGGACGCCGATCTCCTCGCGCGTTGCCGGCCACAAACGTGCCGCGACCCCGCTGCGTCTGCAGGATGCCTTCGCGTTCGAGCTCGGCGTATGCGCGGTTGACGGTGTTCGGATTGACGGTCAGGGCTACCGCAACCTCGCGCACGGTCGGCAGCTGGTCGCCGCGACGGAGCGATCCGCGCGCGATCGCATGCAGGACCTGGTCGCGCAATTGCAGGTAGACCGGAACGCCCGAGCGCTCGTCCAACCGGAGTTCTTCTGTCCGCATCTCAATTGTATTATTGTCTTAATACACTAGGACTCTAACCCAGCCGGGCGGTCTTGTCAAGTCTCGCCGGCGCGGCCGGCGCGCTATCGCCGTACGTGGCGGGCCATCTCGCGCTCCACGTCGCGCTTGGCGACGGCCTCGCGCTTGTCCCAGATCTTCTTCCCTCGTGCTAAACCGATCTCGACCTTCACCTTGCCGCGCGTGAAGTAGAGGCGCAGCGGTACGATCGTGAGTCCCTTTTCGGCAGCCCGGCCGCCCAAACGCTCGATCTGCTCCTTGTGCAGCAGCAGCTTGCGCGGACGGTTGGGCTCGACGTTTGAGAAGCTGCCTTCTTTGTACGCCTGCACGTGCATGCCGAGCAGCCATAGTTCGCCGTCACGCATGCGCGCGTAGGCTTCGTTCAAACTGACGCCGCCTTGACGGATCGACTTGATCTCCGTTCCAGTTAGCGCCAGCCCCGCCTCCATCGATTCGAGGATATGATACTCGTGGCGCGCACGGCGGTTGTCGACGGCCGGCGCGTCGTTCTTACGCTGCGCGGTCTCTTCGGCGCGCTTGCTTTTCATCTTTGCCATTGCGAAGGGGCGTCCGGCTATTCCCAGCTGCCCTTGGTTACGAAATGCCCCGAAGCTTCGACCAAGATTTTCCCGTCGCCGTCACAAACGCGCGCGTCGATGGCGAGGACGTTGCGGCGGCGCCATTTGACCTCGCCTTCCAGCACGAGCGGCGCGCCGAGCGGAACGGGTTTGCGGAAGCGCGCCGAGATGCCGGCGGTCATCCCGCGAAAACCCGCGGCGGCGGCGGCGTGCGCCATCGCCTCGTCGAGCAGCGCCATCGCGATTCCGCCGTGGGCGATGCCTTGCCATCCCTGGAACTGCGGCTCGAGTTGCGCGTGGGCGCGGACGCTCTGCTCGCCGCTGCGCTCGAAGTGCAAGTGCAGCCCGATGGGATTCTCCGGACCGCACGCAAAGCACCGTCCGTCGTCGACCGGCCTTCCGGCGTTGTCGATCACCGGCCGACCCCGAGCCGCGCAGCCAGCAGATCCGGTAGCGCGGCCGCGTGGATCTTCTCCTGGACCTCGGCGATAGGGTAATCGTAACGCACCCATTCGACGCGCCTGCGCTCGGGTTCGTAGAACACCATCGAGGCCTTGGGATTGAGGTCGCGCGGCTGGCCGACGCTGCCGACATCGACGATGTAGCGTTTCCCCTCCTCGAGTTCGAGCTCGCCGCCTTGCTGCAGGTGTTTGTGCGAGATGCCGCCGCCGGCCTCGCAGACGTAATACTCGGCGATGTGCGTGTGGCCGATGAAGATGAGCGACGCGTCCGTATTCGCAAAAGCCTTCGCGGCCGAACGTTTGTCGAGAACGTACTCGAAATAGTCCACCGGCGCGCCGTGCACCAGGAGGAACTCGCCCTGGCGCACTTCGTAACTCAGCGAGTTTAGCCAGGCAAGGTTCTCCGGTTCGATCACGGTCTGCGTCCAGGCGATCGCCTTGCGCGCGGCTTCGTTGAAGTACTCGATGCCGAAGTTGTCGATCGCAGCCACGTCGTGATTCCCGAGTACCGTCGCGTATGCGCGTTCGCGAACGAGACGCACGCACTCATTGGGATTGGGGCCGTAGCCGACGATATCGCCCAAGCACAAGACGCGGTCGTCGGGCGTCACCAGCGCGAGCGCCCGCTCGAGCGATTCGATGTTGCCGTGCACGTCCGAGACGATCGCGTACCTCACGACGGCAGCGCCTCGGCTGTAGCGGCAAGTTGACGCGCGAAATCGCGCCGCTGATCGGGCATCCCGACGCTGACGCGGATGAAGCGGTCCAGCGGAGGCGCGCCCGGCTTGCGGACGAAGACCCCGCGGCGCAGGAGATCGCTTACGGCCAGCGTCGCGCGCTCCGCGCTCTCGAAATCGATGCAGACGAAGTTCGTATGCGATTGCAGGTACGCGCGCCCGAGCGATCGGGCCAGCGCGTAATAATCCGCGCGGCCGGCAGCCACCTCGGCGACCACGCGCCGCTTGAAGGCATCGTCGCCGAGGGCGGCGAGCGCTCCGACCTGCGCGTTGCGGTTCACGCCGTACTGCAGGCAGATCTTCTGCAGCGTGCGCACGTTCCGCTCTGCCGTGATCACGTAACCGATACGCGCCCCGGCCATCCCGTAAACCTTCGAAAAGGTGCGCGCGCGCAGCACCTGCGGGCTGTCGATATCGGCGAAGGCGCGCTCGTTTTCGGCAAACTCCGCGTACGCCTCGTCCAAGAAGAGCAGTGTCCGTTCCGGCAGCGCCTCGCAAAGCCGCTCAATCTCGCCGGCAGGAAGCACGCTCCCGCTCGGGTTGTCGGGGTTGGCGACGTAGAGAATCGCGGGGCGCAACCTGTGGGCTGCGGTTATCAACGCGTCGACGTCGACGAATCCGTCGGACGTGTAATCGACGGTCGCGAGCTTCCCGCCGTAGCCCGCAACGTGGTAGCCGAACGTCGGATACGTGCCGCGCGTGGCCAGTGCGCTTTCGCCCGGCGCTAGAAACGCGCGCACCGCGAGCCCCATGAGGTCGTCGATGCCCGCCCCGACGCCGATCTCGCCGATCGCGCGCCCGTGCCGCAGCGCCAGCTCCGCTCGCAGCGCGTACGACTCCGGGTCGCCGTAGCACCAAAGATGCGGTAACTCTGCAGCCATCGCCTCGATCGCTTTGGGCGAGGGGCCGAAGGCACTCTCGTTAGCTCCCAGGCGAAGCAGCGATACGAGGCCGGCCTCGCGCATCAATTGCTCGGGTCCGACGAACGGCGTGGTAAAGGGCAACGCTTCGACGTGCGGTGCGGCCAGGAACGCTTTCACGCCGTTCTCTTGGCCTCGGTGCCCGGCGTCGCCTACCTTCGCGCCGTACGAAAAGCAACGACACTCACGCGCTCGCCCGCGCCGACCTTTGCGACCTCCTCGCCAAGCAGCAGATACCCGTGCGCTCGTGCCAAAAGGCTGACGTGCGAGGAACGCATCGGCAGCGGATGCACGACGGGGATGCTTCCGGCCTCCCGTTCGACCGGTACGATCCACGTCCAGCCGGCGCGCTTTTCGATATCGGCGGAAAGCGTGGCCTCGAAGACCGGCGCCGGCACGAGCGCACCAAGGAGCGCCGCGATGATCGGGGCTGCCACCGCTTCGAGAATGATGAGCGCCGACGCGGGGTTGCCGGGCAGGCCGATGGCCGGTTTCCCGCCGGTGGCGGCTAGGACCGTCGGTTTTCCCGGTTTCACCCGAATGCCGTGAACGATGACGCCGGGAGCGCCGAGCCGCGCGAGCACCTGCGGCGTCAGGTCGCGCTCGCCGACCGAAGAGCCCCCGGTCAGGACGAGACCGTCGCAATCACAGAGCGCTCCACGCAGCGCACGTTCCATCGCCGCCTCGTCGTCGCGCAGGATCGGATAGAGGCGCGCGCGCGCGCCCAAGCCTTCCAAAGCCGCGCCGATGGCCCAGCTATTCGAATCGCGAATCTGGCCGAGATCCGTTGCCTTCGCGGCATCGACCAACTCGTCACCGCTGGAGAACACGCCGAAGAGCGGACGCCGAAAGACGGGCACCTCCACGATACCCAGCGTAGCCAGCACGCCCAATTCGGCGGCACCGATGATACGTCCGCACTCGATCAGCGCCTCGCCGGCGCGCATATCCGAGCCGCGCGGCGCCACGCAGCCTCCGGGATCCACCGCGCGTTCGACGACGACGCTCGCGCCGTCGATGCGCGCATCCTCGATGGGAACGACGGCGTCCGCGCCGGCGGGGAGCATGCCGCCGGTCGGGATGCGCCACGCGCTGCCCGGCGCGAGCGCCTCCGATGGGGCGCTTCCCATGCGCACCTCGCCCGAGAGGGCGAGCCGTCCCGGCGTAGCGCGCGAATCGACGGCAAAGCCGTCCATCGTCGAGCGCGCCCCCGCGGGGTAGTCGGCATCGGCGGCAATCGGCTCGGCAAGCACGCGGTGCAGAGCGCACGAGAGGCCCACGCGTTCGATCTGCGGCGCCGCTAACCGCGCGCGCGTAAAGAACGCGATCAGCGCCTGCTCGGGCCCGGGCAGCCGCGCGGCGTTGAATCCCGTTTCTGCCAGCCCCGGTAGGAGTGGCTTCGCACCTCGCATAATGCCGCGGTTCTCCACTATGTTAGATATCGTGCTCGTTCGTCGCGATCCCGAACGCGTCCGGCGTTCGGCCGAGCGCCGCGGACTCGACGCGTCGTTCGTCGACCGGGTTCTGCACTTAGATGCAGAGTACCGCTCCGCGCTCGCCGATACCGAACGAGCCAAAGCCGAGAAAAACGCACTCTCCGCCGAGATCGGCAAAGCCGCCGACAAGGCCGCCGCGGCGCGCGCTCGGCGCGCTCCGCTCGATGCGCTCGCCGAGCGAATCGCGGCCGGCGAAGCGCGTGCCAAGAGCCTCTCCCCCGATGCGGCCGAATCGCCGTTGCGGGACTTGCTCGCGCAATCGCCCAATCTGCTGGACGATTCCGTCCCCGACGGCGCGGGCGAGGCGGACAACCCGGTCGTCCGCACGAGCGGAACTCCGCCGCAGTTCGATTTCGAACCTAAGCCCCATTGGGAGCTCGGCGAATCGCTGGGCATCGTCGATTTCGAGCGCGCCTCACGCCTTTCGGGCAGCCGGTTTTCCGTGCTGTCGGGCGCCGGCGCCCGGTTGCAGCGCGCCGTCGCGCAGTTTTTTCTCGACCGAGCCGGCCGTAAAGGCTACCTCGAGATCGCGCCGCCGCTCTTGGTGACGCGCGAAACGATGTGGTCGACCGGGCAACTCACCAAATTTTCTGACGCGATGTTCCAGGACCGGGACGCGGACCTGTTCATGATTCCGACGGCGGAGGTTCCCCTCACCGCGCTGCACGCCGGAGAGATCCTGGATGCGGCCTCGCTCCCGCGCAAATTCGCCGCGCACACACCGTGTTTTCGCAAAGAGGCCGGAGCCGCGGGCAAAGACACGCGCGGCTTGATACGCCAGCATCAGTTCGAGAAGGTCGAGCTCGTGTGGCTCGCTCTTCCCGATCGCTCCTTCGAGGCGCTCGAGGCGCTCGTGCGCGACGCCGAGGACCTGCTCGTGGAGCTGGAACTCCCTTACCGCGTGGTCGCGCTCTGCTCGGCCGACACCGGTTTCAACGCCGCCAAGACCTACGACCTGGAGGTATGGCTGCCGAGCGCACGCACCTATCGAGAGATCAGCTCCTGTTCGAACTGCACCGACTTTCAAGCTCGGCGCAGTGCGATTCGCTTCCGCCGCGATCCGGCCGGCAAGCCCGAATTCGTGCACACGCTCAACGGCTCGGGCCTCGCGGTCGGGCGCGCGCTGGTCGCGATACTCGAGAACTACCAGCAGGCCGACGGCACCATCCGCGTTCCCACGGTACTCCGGCCGTACCTAGGCCGCGAGACGATCTCCGCCGCGACCCGTTAACGCCCGCGTTCCAGGAACTCGGCGAGCCGTTCCACGTAGTCGGAACGATCGGTCGCCTGCGGTAGCGCGCCGCGCCGGCCCGCGATGCGTACGCGCGTGCGCCCCTCACCCGTCGCTTCAAACGAGCACGTCAGGCGCTCGGAGAAGGTGAGCCCAAAGGTCGCTTCGATCGTCCCGCGCGCGCGGTCGCTCTCGCGCACGACGCCGCCTAGCACCCGATCGATACCTTCGAGCGTACGGTCGAAGAGCGCTTCAGGAGGCTCGTCGAGCTCGAGCGCACGCTGCGGGTGTAGCGATACGTGCCGAGACTTCTCGATGCGCAGCCACCTAAGAAGGAAACTCACTTACGACGGGTTCAGGACCTCGACCAATTTCTCGCGATCGAGATACCGAATGCGCCCGCGTTCGCGCTTGAGCGCTTCGCGACCCTCGAGATCGGCGATGGCGCGGGCCGCGACCTCCTTCACCGTGCCGGCGGCGGCGGCAATCTGCGACTGCGTCATGCTCGGTAACGGCGCGAGCACCGCGTGCAGCCCCCGCTCGGAGGCGGCGTACGGCAGCAGCGCGTTGGCGACGCGCGCGATGATCGGCAACGAGACCTGCGCGTTGAGCGCGTCGGTCAGCAGGCGAGCGCGCTGTGCACATACTTCGCCCAGCGCCGCCAGCAGCCTGTGATTGCGCTGCGCAACCGAACGCAGTACGCCGCTCGGTATGAGCGCGTAACGCGCGGTCTTAGAAATCACGGCGATGCGCCCCATCGTGCGCCCGCGGTCGAAGAACTCCACGATCCCGAACATCTCGAACGGAAGGTACTCGTAGAGCAGCCGGTCGCGATTGATGCCGCTGCAGGAGCGTGCGAGCGAACCGCTCCACACCACGCCGACGCCGCTCAGCAACTCGTTTTCGCGAACGACGACGTGTCCCTTGCGTTCTTCGTGCTCGCCCATGGCCTCGACGATGTGCTGCAGAACGGCGCGATCGACGTGCGCGAAGGGACGGATGCGCCGTAGCCGCTCGAGCGCCGACGGTTCCGCCGAATCGCCGTCGACGCGGGTCATCTCTCCGAGCCACTCGCCGCTGCCGACGTGGCGATAGCGCCATAGCGCCTGCCGGGGCCGGATGCGATCGAGGCTGGCGGCCAGTGTGCGCGGGTGATGCTCGGCGACGACCGTGAGCGAGCCGCCGATGCCGAGCGAGTCGAGGGCCGTTGTTACGAGGGCCGGGCGGTCCCACATGGGGACGCTCCGTAAGTCGATCCGTGATTCTATCATACCCCTATGGTAACCCGGAACCGCCGCCGGCGGTAGCAGGAAAGGCCCTGAGGATTGCGTTGGCGCGCGCAATGCGAGCTCGCATCTCCCGTTCGAGCAGTCCCAGAACCTGCATCTCCGATGCGGTTGGGGCGGCGTCGGCCGACGCCGCGTCGCCCGCGAGGCTGCTCAGGCGGCCGTAGACATGTATCGGGTAGCGTAAGGCGTCTTCAGGCTGCGTCACCTCGGGCTCGTAGATACGGTGCCGCAGCGCGTCGATCTGCCCGGCGAGCGCCGTTTGTGAATGCTTGGACGCCACGGCGAGCGCCGCGTTGAGCCGGCCGATCGTCTTGGTAAGGCGCTGCTCGTCGGAGCGGATGCGCAATAGGAACGCAAGCTGCGAGCGTAGCTGCGCCTCCGTCGCATGCGATCGAGGGTCCTCCAGCACGCGAAGGCTCTGCGTGCGCGTCGCCCCCGCGGCATCCAGGCGCACGGTATAGGTTCCGGGAAGCGCGAGCGGGCCGCGAAATCCGCCTCCGTCCCACGGTACGAATCCCTTTACATGACGGATCGCACCGTAGCGAAGATTCCACCACACGCGGTTGACGCCGGCGTACGGTTTCTTCACGTCGATCGTGCGAATGACGGTCGTACCGTCGAGGATCTGCAGCGTGACCTTCTGCTTGCTGGCAGTCGCCGATTTTAGATAGAAGTTGATGTCGGCGCCGTACGGCGGGTTGGCGCCGTTCCAATAATTCGCGCCCCGCGTATAATCGCCGATACGGTAGCGATAGGCCTCCCGAACCGGAAACAGATACGCGCTCTGCGAGAGCACCTGCGCATCGAGGTGCTGTAAGGGAGAGATATCGTCGAGAATCCAGAGCGCGCGGCCGTGCGTGCCGACGACCAGATCGTCGAAGTGCCTCTGCACCGTGAAATCGTAGACTGGGACAGTCGGCAGATTGTTTTGAAGCGGCTGCCACGCTTTGCCATCGTCGAACGAAACCCACAGCCCGGTCTCCGTCCCCACGTAGAGCAGACCGCGGCGGAACGGGTCTTCTTTTATCATGCGCGCGTAGCTGGTCCGCGGCAGGTTCGCGGAGATCGACGTCCAGTCTCTGCCGTAATCGGTGGTCTTGTAGAGATGCGGAGACCGGTCTCCGCTCTTGTGGTAGTCGACTACCATGTACGCCGCCGCCGCATCGAACGGCGAGGGATCGATGTAATCGACGCGCCCCCACGGAGCGTACCCGGCGCCCGCCGGCGTGACGTTGCTCCAATGCGCGCCCCCGTCGAGCGTAAGCCAGGCCAAACCATCGTCGGTTCCGACCCAAATCTCGCCGCGGCGACGGTGCGATTCGGCGATCGAGAATATCGTGTCGTAATACTCGACGCTGGTATTGTCGTGGGTGACCGGACCGCCCGAGAAACCCTGCCGCGCCTTGTCGTTACGCGTGAGATCCGGGCTGATGGCCTTCCAAGTTTGGCCCCCATCGGCGGTTTCGAAGAGCCGGTTCCCGCCCATGTAGAGCACGTCCGGACGAAACGGCGAGAGCGCGAGCGGCGCAGTCCACTGGAAGCGGTACTTGAGATCGCGCGCGGGCCAGCCCATGTCGTCTTCGGGCCAGATGTTGATGGCGCGCGCTTGCCGGGTGCGGCGGTCGTAGCGCGTCACGTCTCCGGTGTAACCGTCTCCGTAGATGATGTTCGAATCCGTGCGGTCGATGACGATCCAGCCGCTCTCGCCGCCGCCGGCCGAGAACCACGCGTCCGCGCCGATGCCGCCGTTGGAGAGACTGTCGCTCGGTCCGCACGCGCTGCCCGCATCTTGGTCTTCGGAGCAGACGGTGTATGGTACGCGATCGTCGACGGCGACGTGATAGGACTGGGCGATGGCGATCGGCGCCAAGAGCCACGTCTTTCCGCCATCGACCGAAACCTCGGCGCCCTGGTCTCCGCCCGCAACCAGGCGCTTGGAATCGTGCGGGTCGATCCACATCGAGTGATAATCGCCGCCTTTGGTATTGAGAACGCGCGCGACCTTACTGCCGCCGTCCTTCGTCTGCCACATGCCGACCGACATGAAATAGACGTGGTTGCGATCGTTTGGATCGACCGCCATCGACGTAAAGTAAAACGGCCGCTGATCGATGCCGTGGCTCGCGTTGACGAGCTTCCACATCGCGCCCCCGTCGTCGCTGCGCCAGAGCGTTCCCGCCTTCGACTCGATCAGCGCGTAGATGCGTTGCGGGTCGCTCGGCGCGAAGGCTACCGCGATACGCCCCATCGGGCCCGCCGGCAGGCCGTGACCGCGCAGGCGCATCCAGGTGTCGCCGCCGTCGGTCGATTCGTAGATGCCGTCGCTGCGGCCGCCGCTGTTTAGATGGTAAGGATTGCGCCAGCCTTCCCAGATGCCCGCAAAGACGATCTTCGGATTCGCCGGGTCGATTGCGACGCTCGACCCACCGGAACGCTCGCCTGCGTAGAGCACCTTCTTCCACGTCTTACCGCCATCGGTAGTCCGGTAGATGCCGCGCTCGGTCGTCGGTGCGTACTGATCGCCCAGCGCCGCAACGAACGCCGTGTTCGCGTCGGTGGGGCTCACGGCTATGGCCGCGATGCTCCCCGTAGCGTCGAGCCCGACGTGCTGCCAGCGTACGCCCGCATCGGTCGATCTCCACACGCCGTCGCCGAACGCGACGTCGTTGCGCAGGTTCGCTTCGCCGGTCCCCGCGTACACGATCTTGCCGTCGGAGGGCGCGGTCGCGAGCGCGCCGATCGAACTGACGGGCTCGTGCGCGAAGATCGCTTTCCACGTCAAGCCGCCGTCGGTGGTCTTGAAGATGCCGCCGAGTCCGCCCGCGTAGTACTCTAGCGAGTTGCCGGTCACGCCGGTGACGGCATCGATGCGGCCGCTCGTCGGCCCAATGTTGCGGAAGTGGAGCGCGGAGTAGGCAGCTGTGGGGATAGCGGCCGCGAGCACCGGTGCCGAACTGGCCGCCAGCGCGCCGAAAACGAAGAAGAGGGCCGTGCAAACGATCTTCATATTCGAAGATTGCCTACTAACGGCAGAAGTTACCTTCATGTCCGAAACCTGGCACACACAGCCGGCAGCAGCCTCCCAATTCGACTTCAGCGCGGGTGCGCCCGTCAGCGGTCGCCGGTACTTCCCGTTGGGCGCCGCGCGACGCTCACGTAAAAGACGAGCGCCCCGAGCCCCGCGAGCAGCGCTGCACCGAAGAACGTCGCTTGCGGGGCCCAGCGCCACAGCGCACCGCCGACGAGCGACGCCGGGAAGACGGCGAGCCCACGCGTGAGATAATACGAGCCGACGTCCACGCTGCGCCGGTCCGCGCGCGCCAGATCGACGATCATCGCCTTGCGCGCCGGTTCGCCGATCTCGCGTAAGCCCATGAGCGCGAAGGCCAGTACCAGCATCGGCAGGCTCCGGCTCGAGCCCAACACCATCGGAAACAACGCGAAGAACGCATACGTCAGCGTGACCCATGGCTCGCGCCCGCGACGATCGGCGATGCGGGCCGCCGGAACGTAGACGGCAATGGAGACCAGCATTGCAAGCCCGACGAGCCACCCGAAGGTAACCGTCGAGAAATGCAGCTCGCTCACGACGTAGAGCACGACGAAGATCTCGCCGACGCCCTGCCCGAATCGCACGACGATATCCGAAACCAGCAAAGCCTTCAGGCGCGGATGCAGCGATGCGGCATCGCGGACGAGCTCCGCAAGCGTCGCGCCTCCTGATGCGACGGCGCGGTGACGCGTCGCTTGCAACGCGATCGCGGCGATGCCGATGGCGGCGGCGATCAGCAGCGCGGTGCGCATTCCGCCCGTCGTTCCAAGACGCGCGATCATGAGCCCGCCGAGCAGCGGAGCGACGACGATCGGAACGCGCCGCACGATCGATTGGTAGGCGAAACCCAGGCTTCGCTCGCCGGTTGGCAAGCTGTCGCCGATCGATGCAAACAGCGCGGGAAGCGAGAGGCCCTGCCACGCCACGACCAGCGGCAAGGCGATCAATAGCACCCACCAGCGCTGCGCGGCCGCAAAGGCGAGATAACCGCACACGGCGAGCACGTTGAAGAGCAGCAGCGCCCGCCGGTACCCGAGCCGCGCACCGGCCAGGCCGCCCGGAAACTGGTAGAGCGCTTCGAGCAAATCCTTTAGCGCTCCGTAGGCCGCGACGCCGGCGATCGACGCCCCCAGCGCCGTGAGATAGTTGGGAACGAAGCGCGACCACAGCTCTTCCGCCGATGCGATAAGAAATGTCGCACCGAAGAGCACGATCAGATTCGGCGTGAGCCCGCGCTTAAAGCGCACTTAGCGCGCCGGCTGCACGCGCATCCGGCAGAACTCGTAGAGCGCGTCGTAGGCCGGGAACTCCGCTGCCATGAGGGCGTGGTCGTCGGCGTAGCGAGAGGGCGAGAGCGCGTGGAATCCGCTAGCGAACGCGTAGAGGCCCGCAGACTCCGCAGCGAGTGCGCGGTCGGCCGTATCTGCGCCGCGCACGATCTTCGCAAGTTCCGCGAGCGCCGGATCGTCCAGCCCGTATTCTTCGATAACGGCGTCGAACGTGCAATAAGGGCCGCGATGCCCGAGCGTGACCCCCGGAACGTCGAAAGGGATGGCGCCTTCGCGTTCGGCCGCCTCCATCACACGGTCGGCTTCGACGAACAGAAACTCGGCCTGCGGATCGACGAACCGCCGTATGAGCCACGGGCATGCGATGCGGTCGACTTTGGCGTGCGCGCGCGTAACGTATTTCATGCGTTCATCCTTATTTGAGGCCGGCAACCGGATTTTAGGCCGGCAACCGGCAGGCGTTTCCCCACGATGCGGAAAATCGAGGCACCGCCGCCCATACCCTTCCCTCTAGAGGAAACGAGGAGTTGGACTCGCAGAACGCACCGACGCCCATACGACGCATCCTCCTCACCCTGCTCTTCGCGTTCCTGGCAGCTGCGGTCGCCGGAGCCGCGCTCTTCCTCTTTGACAGGCGCACGGTCGGCACGATTGCGGCTCGCATGGCGATGGGCAGCAAACCCATTAACGTCTTGGTCATCGCGAACAACGCGCGCGGCGTTCGGGCAGATGATCCACTGGGCCTGGGAACCGCCGCCGGTCAGGCGGACGTCATCCTCGTCGCGCGCTTCGACCCGCTTTCGGACCGCATCTATGCGATCACGGTCCCGCGCGACACCCTGTTCGCGCAGCCCGGATGGAACAATCCGATCCCGAAGATCAAGACGCTGTTCTTCATGGGCGACCAGGAGACGCCGCGGCGTGGCCCCGAGTTACTCGAGAAGGCCGTCTCCGCGCTGACGGGGCTCCCGCTGGACGGCTACGTGGCCATCAATTTCGCCGGATTCGAGCACGCGGTGAATCTCGTCGGCGGGTTGACGGTCGACGTAAAGAAGCGTATCTACGATCCGCGCCACAGCGGTGCCGTTTTCGCTCCGGGCATTACGCGGATGAACGGCGCGCAAGTGTTGGCGTTCGTCAGAGTCCGCCAGAACGACGCAGGCAACGACTACCGGATCAACGA
>JAJXWN010000212.1 GCA_021781595.1 bacterium
GGCACTGCTGACGGTCACGAAGGAACGCGAGCGCATCCTCCTCTTTCGCGCGCAAGTCGCGCGCGAAGAACTCCCGCTCCTGCTCGCCAAGCGCGCGCGCACGGTGGACGTCGTCCACGCCTACAAAACGTCGTTCACCCACGACCCTGCATTTGCGGGGAAGGTCGCCGCGTGCGACGTTCTGACGTTCACCAGCGCGAGCACCGTAAACGGGTTCGCGCACAACTGCGGCGGCGCACCGGCGGCGCTGCAGGCCGCTCGCGGAAAGATCGTTGCCTGCATCGGCCCGATCGCCGCGCGGTCCGCGCGCGAGCTCGGGCTCTGTGTCGATATCGTGGCGGCGGAGTACACGGCCGACGGGCTGCTCGCCGCACTGCAGCGGCACCTCACATCGCCCACGCCGTAACGCTCTTCGCCGTCGGCGTGCCGGCTGCGGTGCTGATCGCACTACTCGCCTGGCGCGCGAGGCTTCTTACGCGCGGCGGAGCGATCGCCGCCGCGCTCGTCGGCGCGGCGGCGATCTCCTCCGGCGGATGGTCCTTCGCCGCAGTGCTCTTCGCATTCTTCCTTCCGTCGGTCGCGCTCTCGCGCATCGGCATCGCACGCAAGCGCGCGCTCGTCGATATCGGCAAGTCCGGCGCTCGCGACGGCTTGCAGGTTCTCGCCAACGGCGGCGTTGCGAGCCTCTGCGCGCTGGCGGCGCTGCGGTTCGGCCCGGGTGCGTTCGGTGTAGCCTTCGCCGGCGCGTTCGCGGCTGCCGCCGCCGACACGTGGGGCACCGAGATCGGCACGGTCTTCGGCGGCTCCCCGCGCTCGATCCTAACGCTGGCTCGAATCCCGACGGGACTCTCCGGCGGCGTGACGATCGCCGGCACGCTTGCCGAGATCGCCGGCGCCCTCGCGGTCGGCCTCGTCGCGGACGTGGGCGGCGTAGCCGCATGGCTGCCGGTCGCGATCGGCGGAGTTGCAGGCGCGCTCGTCGACTCGTTGCTCGGCGCGACGCTGCAGGCGCTACGCTATTGTCCGCGCTGCCGGCGAGCGTGCGAAACCGACCCGCACGCATGCGGAACGCCGGCGCAGCTCGTGCGCGGCGCGGAATGGATGACCAACGACGCCGTTAACTGCGCCGCGACACTCGCAGGAGCGATCGCCGCAGCAACGGCATATGCGCTCTTACCGCCGGCCGTACGTCTTTTCTAAATACGCGACGATCTTGTCGTCGTCGTCGGCGATGACGACATCGCCGTCAACCATCACCGGGATCCCAGTCTGCCCGGAGACCTCCTCGACCGCGGTTCGAAGGTTGCGGTCGCGCGGAACGTTGACGATTTTGTAAGCGAGTAGAAGGTCGGTCAGCTTGGAGCGGACACGAGCGCAGTAGGGGCACCATTCGGCTTGGTAGAGGACGATATCGGTTTCGCGCAAGGAGGTCTCCTGAATCGGTGAGTGGATTCGCGTGAGTGGATTCGACGGAAGGAGGCTGTCGTCTAGGGACCGTCACGGAGTCGGTCGTAGTTTCGTTTGGGCCGTATATTTATGATCGCGCACGGTTGGCTCCGACCGATCACGCTGCGGCGAGCCTTCGCCGCGTCGCTCTGCCTCCATGCGCTCCTCGCGGCGTTCTTCCCGGCGGCCTCCACGCTTCGGACTCGCGCCGCCGAACCGGTAGAGACGATCTCCTTTGCGCACCTACGCCCCCTTCGCCCCGAGCCCGTCTCCCTTCCACGCGCCGTCTCCCTTCCACGCGCCGTGCCCCGCACCGTGCGCCGAGCCACGATCGTGGCTAGGCGCGCGATAGCCGTCCGCCGGCTTGCCGTCCACGCGCCGAATCCGCCGCCGGCGGCACCGGTGGCCGCGGCGGCCCAGCCCACGGCGGCCGCTACGCAAACGGCGCAACCTACGCCCGCGCCGCGCGTCGTCGCAAACGCTCAGGGAGCCAGTGACGTCGGCGGCCTCATGCCTTTCGGTGCCGAGCTGCCGGTCCCGGTGCTCGACCCGCGCGTCTTCGAACGGTTGCGCCGCCTGCACGTGCGCGTCACCTTGCTCGTCACCGTCGGCAACGATGGGCGTACGAAGAGTGTCGTCTTTCAGCCGCCGGTCGATCCGCTCACCGAGCAGCGCATCGTCGCGCTTCTGAGCGATGCAACCTGGGATGCCGCCGTCTGCGGCGGCGGCATCGCCTGCCCGGGGCAAGCTGTCATCAAACTATGAGGCGAGCCAGAACCGGTGCGCCGATCCCCGGGAGCGCGGCTTCGACCGTAGCCTCCGCTATGCCGAATCCACGCACGAAGATGCGCTCGCTCGCGCCGTGCGCGCCCAACACATCGGAGAATCCGCGATCCCCAAACGAGATGCGGCGATCGGGTAAGCGAACGAAGAGGATAGCGGGCACCGAAGTCTCCCGCACGCGGAGGCGCGCGAAGCGCAGCTCGATAACCCGTTGCGCGCGCGCCTCCGCAATCTGCGTGGCAAAAAGCGAGCAGCGCTCGCCGGCGAGCGTACCGTCCACGCGCAGAAGGCCGCGCCGGTCGAACGGTCTGGCCGCCACGAACGGCAAGAAGAGATCGCGTACGGCGAACGCCTCGAAGCGCCGCTCCCAAAACAGCGCCTGCTTTCCTCGGTAGGCCCATTGCAGCGCGAATCTCGTCGCCAGCGCAAGCGCATCCCCGGCGTCGACCTCACACACCGCGAGAACGGCCGGCTGGTGCCTTGCAACGAACGCCGCAAGCGACCGCATCGCACCCGCTCGGGCCAAACCGTAGGCACGAAGGTACGCAACGGCCAGGGGCTCACTTAAAGGATCGATTTGCCCAGGCCCGAGCAGATCAGCCCAACGGCCAGCACAGCCGTTTGATTGCGTGTGTCCAGGATCGGGTTGATCTCCACCATCTCGATGGAGCCGAGCCTGCCGCTCTCGGCCAGCATCTCCATTGCGAGATGCGCTTCGCGGTAGCTCAGTCCCCCTTTGACCGGCGTCCCCGTGCCCGGCGCCTCGCTCGGATCGATTCCGTCCATATCGAACGAAACGTGGAGCTGTTGCCCGCCCGCGCCCGCGATCTCGATCGCTTCCTCCATCACGCGCGTCATGCCGAGCCGGTCGACCTCGCTCATGGTGTATGCCGCAACGCCCCATTCGCGGAGATGCTCTTTTTCGACGGGATCGACGTCACGCAGCCCGATCTGCACCGTCCGCTTGGGGTCGGCGCAGCCGTTCTGCAACGCAAACCACATGGGCATGCCATGCACGTTCCCGGTTAGCGAGGATTGCGGATCGTTCATGTCACTGTGAGCGTCGATCCAGACCAGCCCCGGCGGCCCCCCCCGCGCGCGCGTGAGGCCGGCCAGCGTGCCGATCGCGATCGAGTGGTCTCCACCCAAGACGATCGGCACGCCGTTCTCGGTTACGCTTGCCTCGACGATGCCCGCGAGCTCGTCGCACACGCGCTCGATCACGTCCAAATACCGCGCCTGCCGATCGTCCGCTGCGGCGGCTTCGCGGATGGGAACCTGGAGGTTTCCGTGATCGTTGACCTGCGCGATGCCGAGTGCCCGCAGCTTGTCGTGCAACTTGGCATAGCGGACCGCCGAGGGGCCCATGTCGACGCCGCGGCGGCTGGCACCAAGATCCATGGGGACGCCGATGATATCGACGCGCGAAGCGCGCGAGGTGGTCTCGCTCACGGT
>JAJXWN010000019.1 GCA_021781595.1 bacterium
ATTCAGTTCGACTCCGAACTCGCGCGCAAGCCTGCGAATCGAAGGGCTCGCATGTACCTCCGAGCTGCCATCTCGATCTCGTTGAGGGACTTCCTTCGATAAGCTCAGGATGACAGGGGGTGAGGCCGGAACGATAGGGGGTGAGGCCGGAACGATAGGGGGTGAGGCCGGAACGACAGGGGGTGAGGTCATGGCGGTGGGGGCGTCGAGCGTGAGGATGACGCTGCCTTCGGCGATCTTATCGCCGATTTTGACTTTCAGCTCGCGAACGACGCCTGCAAGCGGTGAGGGAACCTCCATCGAGGCTTTCTCGGATTCGAGCGTGATGAGAGAGTCGTTCGCTGCTATGCGGTCGCCCGGTTTCACGAAGACGTCCGTGACCGGCACGTCCGCATAACCGCCGATATCGGGCACGCGAACTTCGATGGGGTCGCTCACCAGTATCCCTTGCCTTCCTAGACCGTTACCGGATTGGGCTTGTTCGGGTCGATGCCGTACTTCGCTATCGCTTCGGCGGCCGCGGTTGCGGGGATCACGTCGTCGTCGGAGAGGGCTTTGAGAGCGGCCACCGTCACGAAGTAGCGATCGACTTCGAAAAAGCTGCGCAGTTTACGGCGGTAATCGCTGCGCCCGAAGCCGTCGGTTCCGAGCGCGACGTAGCGACGGGCAGGCCCCGGTTGCGCCGGCGGAACGAACGGGCGAATCTGATCGGCGAACGTCCGAATGTAGTCGCTAGCGGCCACGGCCGGACCGCGACGGCCGGACAACGACTCCTCGACGAAGCAGTGCCGCGGCGGCTCCTGCGGGTGCAGCATGTTCCAGCGCTGTGCGTCGATGCCGTCACGCCGAAGCATGTTGAAGCTCGTGACGCTCCATACGTCGGAGCCGACGCCCCAGTCGTCGCGCAGCAATTGCGCGGCCGCCTCCACTTCGCGCAGGATCGCTCCCGAACCTAAGAGCTGCACGTGCGGCGCTTTCGCGTCGCTGCGTCCCCCATCGTGCAGGAGATACATCCCCTTGAGGATGCCCTCTTCGGCGTGCGCGGGCATCGCCGGATGCGGGTAGTTCTCGTTGAGCGTCGTGATGTAGTAGTATACGTCTTCTTGTTCGGCGTACATGCGCCGCAAGCCGTCCTGTATGATGACGGCGAGTTCGTAACCGTACGTCGGATCGTACGAGCGGCAGTTGGGAATGAACGACGCCGTGACCTGGCTGTGGCCGTCTTCGTGCTGCAAGCCTTCGCCGTTGAGCGTCGTTCGGCCGGAGGTCGCTCCGATCAGGAACCCGCGCGTCCGCGAGTCGGCGGCGGCCCACGCGAGGTCGCCGACGCGCTGGAAACCGAACATCGAGTAGAAGGTGTAGAACGGCACCATCTGCACGCCGTGCGTCGAATACGACGTGCCGGCGGCAATCCACGACGAGATCGCACCCGCTTCGTTGATGCCCTCCTGTATGATTTGCCCCTTCTTGTCTTCGCGGTACCACATAAGCTGTTCGGCGTCTTGCGGGCGATAGAGCTGGCCTACCGACGAATAGATGCCGAGCTGCCGGAACATGCCTTCCATGCCGAAGGTCCGCGACTCGTCCGGAACGATCGGGACGACGCGCGCGCCGGTTTGCTTGTCTTTGATGAGCGCGTTCAAGATGCGCACGAACGCCATGGTCGTCGATATTTCACGATCGCCCGTGCTCTCGAGTTGCTGCGCGAAGGCCGAGAGCGGGGGGACGACCAGCGCCGTGGACCTGCGCCGGCGCGACGGCAAGTTGCCGCGCCGCTCCCCGATAGCGCGAAGATACCGCATCTCCGGGCTGTCGTCGGGGGGCCGGTAGAACGGGATGCTTTCGATTTTGTCGTCCGAAACCGGGATGCTAAAACGATCTCGAAATTCACGCAGCGAGTCGAGGGGCATCTTTTTCGCCTGGTGCGCGACGTTGCGCGCCTCGCCGGCTTCACCCATGCCGTAGCCTTTGATAGTCTTGGCCAGTATGACGGTCGGTTGTCCCTTGTGTTCGAACGCCGCCTTGTATGCGGCGTAGACCTTTCGTGGATCGTGACCGCCGCGCTGCAGCGCCCAGATCTCGTCGTCGCTCATGTGCGCTACCAATGCCGCAGTTTCGGGATAGCGGCCAAAGAAATTCTCGCGCACGAACTTACCGTCGTTGGCTTTGAACGTTTGGTAGTCGCCGTCGACGCACTCGTTCATCAGCTGCACGAGCCTTCCGGTGGCGTCTTTAGCGAGCAGCGGGTCCCACTTGCTGCCCCAGATCACCTTGATGACGTTCCAGCCCGCGCCTTTGAAGACGGTCTCCAACTCCTGGATGATCTTGCCGTTCCCGCGCACCGGGCCGTCGAGCCGCTGCAGGTTGCAGTTGACGACCCAGATGAGATTATCGAGTCGCTCGCGACCGGCCAGCGAAATCGCACCGAGCGATTCGGGCTCGTCCGTTTCGCCGTCGCCCAGAAACGCCCACACCTTGCGATCGGCGGCGTCGACGATCTCACGATCGTGCAGGTAGCGCATGAAACGCGCCTGGTAGATCGACATGATCGGTCCCAATCCCATCGAGACGGTCGGGAACTGCCAGAAGTCCGGCATCAACCACGGATGGGGATACGACGATAAGCCTTTTCCGTCGACCTCCTGGCGGAAGTTCAGGAGCCGCTCCTCATCGATTCGCCCTTCCAGATAGGCGCGCGCGTAGAAACCCGGTGCCGAATGTCCCTGAAAGAAGACGAGGTCGCCGCCGAACGTCTCCGACGGCGCGCGAAAGAAATGGTTGTAGCCGACGTCGTAAAGCGTGGCTGCAGACGCGAAGCTCGCGACGTGGCCGCCGAGCTCCGACGAGTCCTTGTTGGCGCGCGCGACCATCGCCATCGCATTCCAGCGGACGTAGTGGCGGATGCGCGTTTCGATCTCGTCGCTGCCGGGCATCAGCGCCTGCTCGTCCGGCGGTATCGTGTTGACGTAGGGAGTCGAAAGGCCTAAGGAGACGTGCGCGCCGCCGCGTTGCGCGGCCTCGACGAGCCGCTGGATCAATTCCTGCGCTCGCGCGGGGCCTTCGCCCCGGAGCACGCCTTCCAAGGCATCGAGCCACTCACGCGTCTCTTCCGGGTCGGGCTCTGGGGCCGGGCTGCTTGCGCTGGAGGGGCTGCCGCTCGTCGTCATGATCTCCCCTTTTCCCCACACGCGGCTTTCCCTGTCGATGGACCGGTCCAATTGACCAAATGGAGTATTCCAACCACTCTGCGCGTAGAACGATGCCGAACATCGCCGGCACCGTCAGCGATTCTCCGAAGAGCAGCAGAGCGAGCAACGCCGCAATCACCGGTTCGAAGATCGTGAGCGCGAGTGCCGCCCACGAATATGCTCCGATAGCGAACGCGACGACGAGCGTGAGCTCCGCGCCTCCGCGGCGCGTCCATGAGGGTTTCGAGCGCTCGAACGGGTAAAAGGTTCTTACACGGGAGCTCGCGCGGCGGGGCGTGCGGTGGGCTGAGAGGGCGCCGGGAGCGTCGACCGTTTCACCTGATCCGGGTAATGCCGGCGTAGGAAGGAGTTTCACGACCGTGGCTATCGCAGAACCCAAAGCAACGGGCGGATCCCGTAAAGCGTACGTCGAGGGGCCCGATCCGTCGATTCGCGTGCCGGTGCGGGAGATCGCACTGACGAACGGCGAGATTCACACCGTCTACGACACGAGCGGCCCGTACACGGACCCTGCCGTTGCGAGCGACGTGCGGCGTGGCATCGAGGCGCTCCGTAGCGGTTGGATCCAAGCACGTAACGATACGCTCGAGCTCGATCGCCCAACCTCAATTTACCGCCGCGGCCGCGAGGCCATGCCGGAGCTCGACGCCGTGCGCTTTGAGAACTCGCGCAAGCCGCGCGTTGCGAAACCGGGTGCGAACCTTACGCAGATGCACTACGCGCGCCGGGGCATCGTCACGCCGGAGATGGCGTTCGTTGCGATCCGCGAAGGCGTCGAGCCGGAGTTCGTGCGCGGTGAGATCGCGCGCGGCCGCGCGATCCTTCCGGCCAACGTCAACCATCCGGAGAGCGAGCCGATGATCATCGGACGGAACTTTCTGGTGAAGATCAACGCCAACATCGGCAACTCGGCCGTCACCTCGTCCATCGAGGAGGAAGTCGAGAAGATGACCTGGGCAACGCGTTGGGGAGCCGACACCGTGATGGACCTCTCGACCGGTAAGAATATTCACGAGACGCGCGAGTGGGTTCTGCGGAACTCTCCGGTTCCGATCGGCACGGTCCCGATCTATCAGGCGCTCGAGAAGGTCGACGGCAAAGCCGAGGAACTCACGTGGGAGCTCTATCGCGACACGCTCGTAGAGCAAGCCGAGCAGGGTGTCGACTATTTCACCATTCATGCGGGCGTGCTGCTTCGCTACGTTCCGCTCACAGCGAGCCGCATCACCGGCATCGTCTCGCGCGGCGGCTCGATCCTCGCGAAGTGGTGCCTCGCGCATCACGAGGAAAACTTCCTCTATACGCACTTCGAAGATATCTGCGAGATCATGAAAGCCTACGACGTGGCGTTCTCACTGGGCGACGGGCTGCGCCCCGGCTGCACGGCCGATGCAAACGACGCGGCGCAGTTCGGCGAACTAGAGACGCTCGGCGAACTCACGCAGATCGCCTGGAAGCACGAGGTTCAGGTTATGATCGAGGGGCCCGGACACGTGCCGATGCACCTCATCAAAGAGAACATGGACAAGCAGCTCGAGATATGTAAGGAGGCGCCGTTCTATACGCTCGGCCCGTTAGTTACGGATATCGCACCAGGTTACGATCATATCACGAGCGCAATCGGCGCGGCGATGATCGGCTGGTACGGCACCGCGATGCTCTGCTACGTCACGCCTAAAGAGCATCTCGGCCTTCCCAACAAGAAGGACGTGAAGGATGGCGTTATCACCTACAAGATCGCGGCGCACGCCGCCGATCTTGCGAAGGGTCATCCACGCGCGCGCCACTGGGACGACGTGCTCTCGAAGGCGCGTTTCGAATTTCGCTGGGAGGATCAGTTCAATCTCTCGCTCGATCCGGAGACGGCGCTCGAATTTCACGACGAGACGCTGCCTGCGCCCGGGGCGAAGATCGCGCATTTCTGTTCGATGTGCGGCCCGCACTTCTGCTCGATGAAGATCACGCAGGAGGTGCGCGCCTATGCCGAAGCCGGCATGAAGGAGAAATCGCGCGAGTTTCTCGAGAGCGGCGCCGGCGTTTACGTACCGCTACCGTCGTGAAGCCGTGCGCGGTTCTGCTGGATCGCGACGGGACGATCGTCGTCGACCTTCCGTATAACGGCGATCCGGCGAAGGTGCGAGCAGTCGACGGCGCGCGCGCAGCTCTCGATCGGTTGCGCGCGGCGGGGCTGCCCATCGCCATCGTTACCAATCAGAGCGGCATCGGCCGGGGCCTCGTCACCGCCGAGCGGGTCGCCGCCGTCAACCGGCGCGTCGAAGAACTGCTCGGCCCGTTTGCCGGGTGGTTCGCCTGCCCGCACGCGCCCGCGGATGACTGCGCGTGCCGAAAACCGAAACCGAAACTCGTGCTGGACGCGGCCCGGAGTTTGGGAGTCGAGCCGCGCTGCTGCGTCGTGGTCGGGGACCAGGAGAGCGACGTTGAGGCGGCGCGTAACGCCGGCGCCCTCGGTCTGAAAGTCGGCGCTGCCAGGTCGCTGGGCGAGGCCGTCGACGAGATACTGCGAGCGGCGGGCGAGGCAGGCGACTCCTGCAAGCATCCCGCCAAAGCGTCGCGAACGCGGGGCGCATGAGCCGGTACGCAGGCATGAGCCCACGCAGGCGGCGTGCGTGGGAGATTGGGATCGTCGCGTTCTTCGTGGTGATGTGCGGTATGATCGCATGGAGCCAGTGGTACGCCATCCACCATAATGTGCCGTATTACGAACGCAAACTCGAGCGAAAATAGGCTGCGGGTTCGTTTTTTGAAAGAACTTTGAGAGAGCGGACGCAGGAATGCATCGCGTGCGTACCGGACCGCTCGGCGTAGGAGGTCCTCGATGACGCGACGTTTTCTTCCGCCTGCGCTATGCGTGGCTGCTTTCATCGTCTGTGCGCTGCCGGGTGCCCGTGCCGGAGCGGCACCTGCAGCCGCCTCGCCCGCACCGGCCGCAAAAACCGCTCCCAAGCCGACACCCTCACCGACCCCCGGTCCGCCCTTCGGGAACATGCAGTGGAGAGCGATCGGGCCGGCGGCGAGCGGCGGCCGCGTAGCTGCGGTGGCCGGGTCGGCGACCGATCCCAACCTGTACTATCTCGGTGCGGCGGGCGGCGGCGTCTGGAAGACGGAGAACGGCGGACAAACGTGGACCCCCGTATTCGCGAAGGAGCCGGTCGCTGCGATCGGGGCGGTCACGATCGACCCGGCGAACAACAATGTCGTTTGGGTCGGCACCGGTGAGTCCAACCCGCGCAACGACGTGAGCTATGGCGACGGCGTCTATAAGTCGACCAACGGCGGCAAGACGTGGAGCAACGTCGGCCTCAAGGCCACGCGCTACATCTCGCGCATTCTGGTGGACCCGAAGGATCCGAATCACGTCATCGTCGGCGCCCTCGGCGATATCTTCAAGAATTCGACGCACCGCGGCGTCTACGTCACCTTCGACGGCGGCAAGACCTGGAGCAAGACGCTCTACGTCGGTCCCGAGAGCGGCGCCTCCGACCTTGCGATGAACCTCCAGGATCCGAACGTCATCTACGCAGGCATCTGGCAGTTCCGCCGCAAGCCATGGACCTTCCACAGCGGCGGTCCGGAGGACGGCCTCTACCGCTCGACCGATGGAGGTAAGACCTGGACGAAACTCGTGGGCCATGGATTGCCGAGCGGGTACACCGGGCGTATCGGTTTGGCCGTCGCCCCGAGCAACGGGAACTTCGTCTACGCGCTCATAGAGTCGACGGAGGGGCTTCTCTGGCGCAGCGAAGACGGCGGCAAGACCTGGAAGATGACCACGAAGAATACGCTGGTCGACCAGCGACCGTTCTACTTCACGCACGTCGCCGTCGATCCGAAGAACCCGAAGAAAGTCTACGCGGTGTCGGAGATGACGTCGGTCAGCACGGACGGCGGAAAGAAGTTCAAGATCATCGCAAACCAAGTCCACGTGGACTTTCATGCGATATGGATCGCGCCGAACGACCCCAACCGCATCTTGCTCGGTGAAGACGGCGGCTTCGCACTGACGGTGGACGGCGGCAAGAATTGGTTCTTCTCGCTCAACGTTCCGATCGGCGAGATCTATCACATCGGGCTCTCCGGAGGGAATCCGTATTCGGTCTGCGGCGGATTCCAAGACAACAACGCGTGGTGTGGCCCGGTCGACTCGCTCGATCCCTCCGGCATCCTGAACAAGTACTGGATAGTCTCTACGGGCGGCGACGGTGAATGGGCCGTCCCCGATCCGTCGGATCCGAATTATATTTGGAGCGATTCGGAGAACGGTGCGCTGTTCGTTTACAACAAGCGAACCCAAGATTCGTGGTATGCGCAGCCGTACTTGCAGACTTCGCTCGAGAGTTTCGATCTGGCGAAGAGCAAGTACCGCTTCAATTGGGATTCGCCGATCGCGTTCGCGCCGTGGAACCCGCATATCGGCTGGCTTGGTGGCAACGTCGTCTTCCAAACCACCGACCGAGGCCTGCACTGGAAGATCATCAGCCCCGATCTCACGCTGAACCTCAAGTCGCACCAGCAGCCTTCGGGCGGCCCCATCACCGACGATGTCTCCGGGGCGGAGTATAGCGATACGATCCTCGATATCGAGGGCTCGACGCTTCACCGGGGTGAGATTTGGGTTGGTACGGACGATGGGCTCGTGCAACTCACGCTGGACGGCGGCAAACACTGGAAGAACGTTACGCCGCCCGGCGTTCCACCCTACGGCCGCGTCGAGACGGCGGCTCCATCGACGCTGCGCGACGGCACGGCCTACGTCAGCATCGACCGCCATCGCTCCGGCGATTACAAACCATACGTCTTTGTAACGCACGATTTCGGCGCGCACTGGACGAAGATCACGAACGGGCTTCCGCGCGACCAGTACGTACGGACCGTGCGCCCCGACATTCGTGATACGAATATCGTTTATGCCGGGACGGAAGAGGGGATGTGGATCTCTTTCGACGGCGGCGGAAGTTGGCAAAACTTCAAGAACAATCTTCCGACCGTCCCGGTCCGCGATATCCGCATGCAGCCGCAGTTCGACGACCTCGTCATCGCGACGCACGGCCGCTCGATCTATGTCATGGACGACGTTACGCCGATTCAAGACTTGCAGAGCGCCATCGCATCCGGCGCGACGCTCTTCCCCGTGCGCACCGCCTACGAATACACTTTGCACGAGAACGACGAAGGCACGTACACGAACTATTCTGCTCCCAATCCGCCTTACGGCGCGCTCGTACGCTTCTACCAAAAGACGCCGAGTAAGACCGAACCGGCGGTCGCGATCCTCGATCGCTCGGGGCGCGTCATTCGAACGGTCTCGGGGACGCACAAGGTACATGGGAAGAGCGTCCCGTGGGTTACGAACAAACCCGGCATCAACCAATACGTCTGGGACTTCAACGTGGCCGGGCCGGTAAAATGGTATGGTGCGGCGCGCAAACGCTACCAAGGGCCGCCGGAGGGTCCCGGCGTTCCGCCGGGCCGTTACGGCGTGCGCGTGACCTTTGCGGGCCGCACGCAGACGCAATGGTTCGACGTAAAGGCCGATCCGCGCACGAAGTTCACGCAGCGGGAGTTCGTGCAGAGCTTTACGCTTTCGCAGAAATACTACCACGAGTTCTCGGTGGTCGACACGATGCTCAACGCGCTCGACCGCGTACAGAAGGGACTCGGACCGGCACGGGTGCAAGCCGTCAAGAGACATGACGCGGCGCTGCAAACGCAGATCGATGCGGCCCTCAAGGCGCGCGCTGCGCTCTTCAACGTGCTTACGGCGAACTTCCAAAACGACGAGGATTCGATCGAACGGCCTGGGGCGCTGCGCGAGGACGTTCAAACGATGATGTACTCGTCGCAAGGTTTGGTTACGGCGCCCGTTCTGCAACTAGGAGGACGCGTGGATCTCGAGTATAAGGCGGCCATCGCCAGGTACAACCGCTACGTTCGTTCGCTCGAGACCGTGGATGCGGCCTTGAAGCAGGCGGGGTTCAAGGCACTCGGCGGCGTTACGACCGTCACGGCGGGCATCTAAGTGCGCCGCGTTGCGGCGCTGTTCGCTGCGTTTGCCGCCGTAGCGTTTGCCCCGTCGCCGGCCTGGGCGAGCCAACCGGCCTTCGGTCACTTGAAATGGCGTTCGATCGGACCGGCGGTGGCCGGCGGCCGCGTCGCAGCGGTGGCAGGCACGACCGCCGACGCGAACCTGTACTACATCGGCACGGCCGGCGGCGGAGTATGGAAAAGCGAGAACGGCGGCGCGACGTGGGCTCCGGTCTTCGCGCACGAGCCCGTTTCGGCCATCGGCGCCGTTGCGATCGATCCGTCTAACGAAAAGGTCGTGTGGGTCGGTACAGGTGAGGCCAACCCGCGCAACGACGTCAGCTACGGCGACGGGGTCTACAGATCGACCGACGGAGGAAAGACCTGGAAGAACCTCGGGCTGCATGCGACATGGTCGATCTCGCGCATCCTCATCGACCCGAAGAATGCCAACCACGTCATCGTCGGCGCGTTCGGCGATCCGTTCAAGAACTCGGTACATCGCGGAGTCTACGTAACCTTCGACGGGGGCAAGACGTGGCGCAAGACGCTCTACGCCGGCCCAGAGAGCGGCGCGTCCGATCTGGCCATGAACCCCGACGACCCGAGTACGATCTATGCGGGCATCTGGCAGTTCCGCCGCAAACCCTGGACGTTCCGGAGCGGCGGTCCAGCCGATGGCCTCTACAAATCGACCGACGGTGGAAAGACGTGGTCTAAACTCACGGGCCATGGTCTGCCGGCAGGCTACACCGGGCGCATCGGCTTGGCGGTGGCGCCGAGCGACCCCAATCGCGTCTTCGCGCTCATCGAAGCCAAAGGCGGCATCCTCTGGCGCAGCGACGATGCCGGAGCCTCGTGGAAGATGGTCAGCGACAATACGCTGATCGACCAGCGTCCGTTTTACTTCACGCACCTCGCGGTCGATCCGAAGAATCCCAATCACGTCTACGCAGTCTCGGAGATGCTCTCCGCGAGCACCGACGGCGGCTATCACTTCAAGCGCATCGCCAAGGGCGTGCACGTCGACTACCACGCGATATGGATCGCTCCGAACGATCCCAAACGCATCATCGTCGGAGAAGACGGAGGCTACGCGCTGACGCTCGATGCCGGCAAGCATTGGTCGTTTTCGCGCAATCTAACGATCGGACAGATCTACCATATCGGGCTCTCGAACGGGAATCCCTATACGGTCTGCGCCGCGCTGCAGGACAACAACGCTTACTGCGGGCCGTCGAACTCGCGCAATCCGGAGGGGATCCTCGCGGGCGATTGGCAGAATGTCATTCCGGGCGACGGCATGTGGTCGGTTCCCGATCCCGCCGATTCCGACATCATCGTTTCGGATCTCGAAAACGGAAATATCGCCCTCTTCTACCGTAAGGCTCAAATCTTCCGGTTCGTCAACCCGTACCAAGATTTTTCCCGTAACAGCTTCTATCTCTACAAGCGAAAGTACCGTTTCAACTGGGACGCGCCGATCGCGTTCGCACCGTGGAACCCGCACGTTCTTTGGTATGGTGGCAACGTCGTCTTCCAATCGACCGACGACGGCGTTGCGTGGACGCCGATCAGCCCGGACTTGACGCTCGACATCAAGGCGCATCAACAGCCCGCCGGTGGGCCACTGGTGCACGACGTCTCGGGCGCCGAGTACAGCGATACGATCCTTGATATCGAAGGTTCTCCGGTCCGGCACGGTGAGATTTGGGTCGGTACCGACGACGGCCTCGTGCAGTTGACGCTCGATGGCGGGAAGCACTGGACGAACGTCACGCCAAAGGGCCTTCCACCGTACGGGCGCGTCGAGACCGTCGCACCCTCGCCGCTCGCCGCAGGGACCGCGTATGCGAGTGTCGATCGGCATCGCTCCGGGGACCAATCCCCGTATCTGTTCGTAACGCACGATTACGGCAAGACGTGGACGAAGATCGTCGACGGGCTGCCGGCCGGCCAGTACGTTCGCACGGTCCGGCCGGACGTGCGCAACCGCGAACTCGTCTACGCCGGAACGGAGGAGGGCATATACGTCTCCTACGACGGCGGCCGGCGGTGGCAGAGCCTAAGACTCAATCTGCCGACGGTCTCCGTACGCGACATCCGCATCCAACCGGCGTTTGACGATCTCGCGATCGCGACGCACGGCCGCGACGTATGGATTCTCGACGACATCCGCTCGCTGCAGGATCTCGCGCAGGCGCAGGCGCGCGGGACGATGCTCTTCCCGATTCGTACCGCGTACGAGTACGCCATGCACTCGAACAACGAAGGGCTCTACACGCGCTTCGGCGGGCAAAACCCGCCGCAGGGCGCGATCGTCGACTTCTATCAAGCGAAACCCCAGAGCAAGCCGCCCACCGTCGAGATTCTGGATAGCGCGGGGCGCGTCATTCGCCACATATCGGGAACGCATACCGTCAAGGGCAAGAAGATTTCCAACGTCAGCAACGTGGCCGGCATCAACCGCGTCGTTTGGGACTTCAACGAAGACGGAGTGACGCTCTGGATGGGTGCGGCGCGCAAAGCCTACCGCGGTCCGAAGGAAGGCGTGCAGGCCGTGCCCGGGCGCTACGTAGCGCGAATCGTGCTTGCCGGTCATACGTACACCCAGCCGTTTACGGTAAAGCCGGACCCGCTGACCCCTTATACGCCGGCCGATTTCCGTGCGTCGTATGCGTTTGCCAAGAAGTATCTGCGCGTCTACGGTACGATCGATACGGTTCTCAACGACCTCGACGCGCAGAAGAAGTCGCTGACGGCCAGCCGTGCGGCGTTTGCGAAACGCGGTAACGCCACGCTCGTCGCGAAGATCGATGCGGTGCTCGGCAAGCGCGATGCCATCTTCAATACGTTTACGGCCGACTATCACAACGATGAAGACTCGATCCAGCGCCCGGGGGCGCTGCGCGAGAACATTCCGAGCGGACTCTTCCTGCGAGGGGCGCCGCCGACGCGGGCGCTGCTTGCGTACGCTCATCGTTTCGACGCGGCGTACCGCGCGGCACTCGCGCAATACGACGGGTACGTTCGCAGCACGCTCGTCCCGCTCTCGGCATCGCTCAAAGCCGCCGGAGGCCGGCCTATAGGCGGCGCGCAGACGGTTCGCTAGCGTGCCTTAGCCGCCGGAGGCCGGCCTTCTAGCCTTTGCCGCTGAACATCCCGCGCATGACCGCGCCGGCGATGCCACCGGCGACGCCGGCCTCCGCGGTCTGAGTGCCGCTCGCCCCGAGATAGGGCGTGAGCGCATGCGCCAGATTCGGTACGGTGAGGGTCTGAAGCCAGACCTTCCCCGGTCCGGTCAGGCGTGCGATGAAGAGCCCGTCGCCGCCGAAGAAGATGTTCTTTATCCCCTTGAGAGTGGTGATGTCGAAGTTCACGCTCTCCTCGAACATGCCGACGTGCCCGGGATGCACTTGAATCGCCTCGCCGGCCTTCAGATCGTAGGTCACGATTTCACCACCCAGCTCGACCCACGCTTGGCACGTTCCGGCCAGTCGCTGCATTACGAAACCGTTGCCGCCGAAGATCCCCGCACCGAGCGAGCGCTGGAAGCCGATCGAGAGTTCGACGCCCTGCGTGGCGCAGAGGAAGCCGTGCTGGTGGATCATGTAGCCGCGCCCGGGCGCGACGTCCACCTGCGCGATTTGGCCGGGAATCTTGGCTGCGAATGCGATCGATCCGCCGCCCGGAGCCGTGTACTCCGTCATGAACAGGCCGCCGCCCGAGATCGCGCGCCCCAAGATGCCCAGCGCGCCTTTGGCGCCGGCGGTCATCGTGGTGGTCTTGAGTTGGACGTTGCCGGTCATCCATGCGAATTGACCGGGCTCTGCGATGACCATATCGCCGGAGTCTAGGGCAACCTCAAGTACTGGTAAGGTGGTACCGCTAATCCGTGGGTTCACTGGCAGCCTCCTTCGTAACGCGAGGGGCTACGCTTGTCTTTTCTCCATGGCAATGCCTTCCGTGGCGGAGCACCTGCTGGCCTTCTTCGTTTCGTCTCAACGCAGCGTTAGTATGGCGGCGTAACACGCACGCAGATGCGTGGGAGGGAAAGATGACGTACCTGCAACGAAAAGGCGACGGGATCGGCGAATTGCAATCGACGATCGACCGCCTGCTTGGCGACATACAATTCCCGTTTCAAGAGTTTCCGATGCTGACGCGCTTCGGCGCGATGGTTCCGGCGCTCGACCTCTACGAAAGAGCCGGCAGATACATTCTCGAGATGGCCGTACCAGGCTATAAGAAGGATGACATCGAGATCGAAGCCACCGGCAATAGCATTACCATCACAGGTAATTCAGCTGCGACAAAAGACGAAGGTGATACGCGTTACCATCACCGTGAAATTCGGCGTAACTCGTTTTGCCGTACCGTGACGTTGCCGCAAGACGTGGATACGAATAGCGTGCATGCCACCGTAGACAAAGGAATATTGACCGTGACGATCGCGCCGGTCAAGCCGATCGCGCCAAAGAAGGTCGAGATCACGGAGCGTTAGTTTGGTGACACGGCCGCGAAGAGGGGCCGAGCATCGTCCTCGGCCCCTCGACGGGGCGGGGCGTACCATGACCGCCGCCGTTTGCGACCGAGAACGGGGCGGGCTTCGCATCCAAGAGGTGCCCATACCGCGGCCGAGATCCGGCGAGGTACTCCTGCGCGTACGCGCGTGCGGCGTCTGCCGAACGGATTTGCACGTGATAGATGGTGAGTTGCCGTTGCGTCGAGCGCAGATCATCCCAGGACACCAGATCGTTGCGGAGGTCGTCGATGCGAACGGCGCTCCAGCGTTACTTGCCGGAGTGCGGGTCGGCGTGCCGTGGCTTGGGGGCGTGGACGGAACCTGCTCGCAGTGCGTGGCGGGGCGTGAGAACCTTTGCGATTTCCCGGAGTTCACCGGCTACGACCGCGACGGTGGATTCGCAGAGTTCGTTACGGCGCGCGCGGACTTCGTCTTGCCGCTGCCGGAGGAGATGACCGATCTCCAGGCAGCACCGCTCCTGTGCGCAGGCATCATCGGCTATCGCTCGCTGCGCGTGGCAGGCGTTCAGCCGGGCGAACGGGTTGGGCTCTACGGCTTTGGTTCGTCGGCGCATCTCGTGTTGCAGGTGCTGCAGGCGTGGGGCTGCGAGGTCTATGTCGCGACGCGCGGCAGCTCCCATGGCGCGCTCGCGTTACAGATGGGCGCAAAGTGGGCGGGCGGGATCTCAGATACACCCCCGGTGCCTATGGACCGTGCCATCACGTTCGCTCCCTCCGGAGAGGTCGTCCTGGCCGCACTTGCCTCGTTACGCAAAGGTGGCGTCGTGGCCGTCAACGCGATTCATATCGACCGCATTCCTCAATTCGATTACGATTCGCTGCTCTGGGGAGAGCGCCAGATACGCAGCGTCAGCAACATGACGCGCACCGATGCTCGCGAGTTCTTGGCGCTCGCCGCAAGCGCCGGTATCCGCCCGAAAACCACCGCCTTTCCACTCGACCGCACGGAGGATGCTTTGGCGGCGGTTCGAGGCGATCGCATCGACGGTACGGCGGTCGTCGTGCCGACCGACGACGCAAAGCGGCGTTAGGCAACACTGCGGCTTGGGTAGATAACCTGCCGAGAGGAGGCGTTCATGAGCCGAGCCTTTGTGAAAGAGGACGAACGTGGCGGTGCCACCTTCGTGATTCGGTCGCACGGTACGCATCCGAACTACGTGACACCGGCCGGCATCGAACGTCTGCAGGACGACCTGGCGGCCGCACAGGCTGCGGGAACGGCCCAGCGCGCAGAGTATCTCGAGGCGCGCCTGAAAACGATGATCGTCGTCGATCCACCCGCGGGGACGCCGGAGTGCGTCGCCTTCGGTACGGTGGCCACCGTTCGCGAGCCGTCCGGTGCCGAGCATCGCTATGCTATCGTCGGCGAGGACGAAGCCGATCCGTTGCGCGGGCGCATCAGTTGGACGTCGCCTTTGGGACAGGCGCTCGTGGATGCACGCGTGGGAGAGTGCGTCGACTGGCGGCGGCCGGCCGGCGCGATGCCGCTAACGATCCTTGCGATCGAGCGTGCGGAGTAGCCCGAACGTCACCACCGGCGAGAACGCGACCGCTCCACCGATATCGAGCCACGTGTGCCAGCCGGCGCGGACGAGTGCGATCGCCAGAACGGCAGCGAGCGGGATGGCAAGCCACAGCCATCGCCGGTCGCGCCACGCAAGCGAGGTTCCAAGCGAGGCCGCGAGCGTCTCGTGCCCGCTCGGAAAGTACTTGTGAGGGGGCCACAGATCGAACCAACGGTTGACGTGGGCGAGGGCGTACGTGAGCGCGACCGCCGCGATCGTTGCCACGACGTAACCCTTTAGCGGGGTGGATCTCGCACGCGCGAGTAGCACGACGAAGAAGAACCAGGCTGCGGCCAGGAGCAGGTCGAGCGTGCGACTGAGAAGCTCCGCAGTGTGGATGCTCACGGGATGGTTCATGCGCTCCCCGGCCTCGAGTTCCTGGTCCCGCGCAGCACGGCCGCGCACAAGGTACTCCGAGCGATATCCACAAATTGAGCGCTCGGGAGGATGCCGATGCCCGAATTCGATGCGCATCGAGTACTAGATGGGGCGAACGAGCGCCACGAGCACCTATCGCACGGCGGTGATCCCCTCGTGCCGATTAGCGCGGCAACCATCGCGGTATTAGCTGCGCTCGCGACGCTCTTTGCCAATCATGGATCGACTGCGGCCTTAGCACAGAAGAACGAGACCATCATCTATCAGTCAAAAGCGTTCGATCAGTACAACTACTACGAGTCCAAACGCATCAAAGTCCATCTGAACCAAGCGCTGCTCGATGCCGGGATCGTGCGCGATCCAAGCGCCCAGCGCCGCCTCGAAAGCGTCGTCGACAAAGAGGCGTCGGCGGCCAAGCGCATTTTGGTGAAGGCGCGTTCGTACGACGCTCAAGCCAAGGTCGAGGCCGGAGCTTCCGAGCGGCAGATGGCGTCGTACGAGTCCTACGAGATCGCCGCGACCTTCTTCGAAGTGGCCGTGGTACTCGCGTCGGTCACCTTGCTGATGCGCACGCGGGCCCTTCTCTACGTCGCCGGTGCGGGCACGGCGGCCGGTCTCTGGTTCTTCATTTCCGGGTTTCTGCACTAACGCTTCCAACGAGCGTGCTGTGTGCGCAACTTTACACAGTGTGAGCAATTTTGACCACATTGGCAGGTTAACGGCAGTTTATACTGTCCGTACTATGCAAGCATGGCGCAGCGCACCCAAAACCGCAAGCACGGCATCCTCGCCGCGCTTGGTAGTGGCACCGCTTCTCGCTCTCCTTCTCTTCGGCCCTGGAGTTGGCGTCGCGGCTGCGGCTTCAACGCCTGCACAGGCGCCGGCCGCCGTGACCGTGGCCAGCCCCGACTTCGGCAACCCGCCATCCGGCGACATTCCGATCCTCTACAACGATCATACCGTCTATGCCAAGCCCGACATCCTCAAACAGGCGCGCGTGCTGGCCGCGCTGGTGAAGGGCGGCCATATCTACGTGCCGCTGCGCAGCATGTTCGAGCAGATGGGCGCCACCGTCTCGGCGTCGGCCGATGGCAATACCGTTACCGCCGTCAAGAGCGGGGTCAGCGTCTCGGTCACGCTAGGTCAGCACGAGGTCGTCATCAACGGCGAGACGCGGCCACTCGACGTGCCGCCGATCCTCTATAAGGGGATCCTGCTCGTCCCGGTGCGCGTGCTCTCCGAAGCGCTCGGCGCCTACGTACAGTGGGTGCCAAGCCAGCGTGTAGTTGTCGTTCGCTACATTCCGGCTACGCCGCCGCCGCCCGTCGCGCCGCCGACCCCGGCGCCTACCGTAGCTCCGCCCATTCCGACTCCCATGCCCACCGCGGTGCCTACGGCGCCACCCTATCAAGGGTTCGTCGAAGCCGCAATCTCAGCGC
>JAJXWN010000213.1 GCA_021781595.1 bacterium
CACCACTACAATGAACGCGTGCGAAACATCCCGTTCCGAGGGCGCGCGGCAGTGACCGGCTTTCTCCTCTTGTTGCCGGCGGCGATGGCGTTGGGGCCGCAGCCTGCAGATGCGGGGCCTGCGGCACGCTTCTCGCAATCGGTCGCGGTTGGCAGCTCGCCGATCCTGCGCGTGAATCTCCGAGTGGGCTCGGTCGAGATACGCACATGGAACCGCCCGACGATCGGCATCCAATCGACCGCCGGCCTCACCATTCGTCATTTCGGCGCGCAAGCGGTCGCCGCGAATATGCGAAGCGATCTGCCGATCTTCTCGTCGACGACCAACTCACGGTTCGGCCCCGTCACGCTAGGCCAAGAGACGTTCGACCTCTCTTCGATGTCGGCAAACCCGCACGACGCGGTTGCGGTGCGTTCCGCCGGCGGCTGGGTCGGCGTGCGCATCGAAATCCCGGCGAACACCGCGCTGGTACTCGCGAACGTCGGTGCCGGACGGATCTCGATGCGGGGTTATCGCAGCGGGACGTTCGTGGCGCGCGTCCATACCGGGCGTATCCTCATGCGCAATATGGGAGGGACCGGGTTTGCCGAAGTCGTGCGCGGCGCAATCTTCATAGCAGGCTCCTCCTTCGAACGATTACGGGTACGCACCGCCGTCGGCCCGATCGTCTGCGAACGCTGCACCGTCCGGCAGATCGACGCAACGAGCATCGCCGGCAGCATCGGCTACGACAACGGAACCTTCCAGCCCGGGCTCGCGCACTTTGAATCGCAGTACGGAAACGTCGCGATCGGCGTGCGGGCAGGCGGAGCGCAGATCGCAGCCCACAGCTCCAGCGGCCGCATCTATTCGCGATTCGACGACGGCGCTAACGTTACCGGCAGCGCCCGGAACCGTAATGCGACCGTCGGCGGCGGAGGACCGGTCGTCACGGCGAGTTCCGGCGCCGGCGCCGTCTTTCTCTACAACGGGTCGATCACCGCGCACCGCAGCCTTGCGCGTGCGTGGCAACCGATTCGCCGGATCGTCGTCTGGCGCGCACCGCCGGTACCGCGCCCACGCGTGCGCCACTAGCATCCCGCCTTGCCCGATCGTCAACAACGTATTTGGGTCCGCAAGAAGACGGAGAGGCGCCGCATTGATAAGCGCGGTGCGGGCGCTTTATCCGTTATGGCGTTTGAGATTCGGCACGATGTTCAGCGTGAAGCCGGGTGCCGGGAAGAGTGTGTTCGGATCGCTGAACTGAACTTGCAGAGAGCCAAATGCTAGGCGTTGATCCCATCCGAACGAGAGGCTCGAAACCGGCGATCCCGCCAACGGCGCGAAGAGCGGGCGGGCGCCGCTCGTGTAGTCGTAGGCGATAGAAAGCGTGCCATCGCCGCTCAATTTGTGTGTAAGGCCGGCGCCGCTCGTCACCTGCCGGCTCCGGCCGAAGCGCCGGCTCCAGAAGTTGGTCTGCCGGTGCTCCAGCGTCACCGAGCCGAGGATCGGCACGTCGAAAGCACCTGAGAATGCCGACTCTTGCGCGAAACCACCCTGCAGTCTGTCCGCGTGGAACGAAACGTTGAGTCGATGCCCCCGCGAGCCGGCCAAGATTAAGCGCACGCCGCTCCGGCTATACGGCGAGGCGTTGCTCTGATACGGTTCGGCCAGCGTCGAACCGTCCGTAACGGCGAGCGACAGAGCCTTCGTGAGATCCACCGAAAGCTTTGCCTGTTGGTCGGCCTGCCGGAGTTCGCCCAAATCGTCCTGGTACCGGTTGACCGTTCCGCTGAGACGCACGTTGCCGAGTGCACGTTGCGCCCTCACCGTGTAGCCGCTGGTGCCCGGCGAAGTCGCATACTCGTCGAGCGGATTGTATTGGCTGCCGGCCGAGCTCCAACGCATATCGAGCCGGCTCTTCTTTCCGTAAAGCCTGAAGTCGTAGAAATCGAAGTTCGCTCGCGACGCATCGGTAACGTTCGTGCCGCGATCGCTCGCGATTCCGCCCGCGACGCGAAAGTTCGACTTATTGTCGTACATGAACGTTAGCCCTTGCGAGATGTCGAGCAGACGCCCTTGCGTCGTTTCGATGCGCTGCAGGCCGGCGAATATCCGATCGCCGTCGGTTGTGTAGCCGACGGACTGCGCGCTGTCGTTGCGGCCGCCCGCGCCGGATGCGTCGACGCCGACGAACCGAACGTGATTCTGCGTGCGCGCGACGCCGATGCCGTTCACCGGATCGGGGATGGAGGGTGGGGCGAGTGCCGCCGTATCCGAAGCGACCGCCGCCGGCCAAAGTTCTTGATACCGCTCCGAGAATCCGGTGCCGCCCGATGCCGCGCCGTTGCGGTGCACCTCTCGCGAGTGCACGAGTCCGAAGACCTCCGTCCGCTTCGTGACGGGAAGCATGAAATTTACGCGGTGGCGTGCGACGCTGCCGCTTCCCCCTCGCGAGGAGACACTGGCGGCGACGTAACGCCGAAGTGCGTCGGCAACAGCTCCAGGCGCCGAAGCCTTGGCAGAGACCGGCCATGCGAATGTAGCGCCTGTGCTCGGGACCGTGCGGCCGAATCGCACGAGCAAACGTGACTGCCCATCACCTGAGAGCACTGCGCGCGGGACGCGCATGGCGATGCTGTAACCGCCGTCGGTGGGCGTCTCGACGGCGCGCCACGCGGGGCTGAAGTGCGGATCGATGCTGCATTTAGCGAGTTTCGCGCCCGATTCGTCGGCGCGAAACGTGTACGCGGCCCTGCCGGACCAGAGATGGAGCGTCACGGCATCGAGCGGATCGGCGACCCGCTGCCGGGCCAAGAAACCAACGTAGAGATACTTCGCGTCTTCGAGCAGGTAGACGCTGGTAGCATCGGCGGAGACGTCGCGCTGCGAGTGGAGATCGTAGTCGAAGCGAACGCGCACCGCCTTGGTCCACGCGGCTGCGCCGACCTTGCGAGCGCTCGGCGCCGATAGCGCCCATCCCGCCCGCAGCAGCTGCGCGGAGCCTTTGCTATCCGCGGCGCGCCCTACGATTGGTTGTGCAACAGCAAGCGTCGCTGCGATCGCGGCGACGCTTGCGATTCTCCCGATAGCGGACATGCGCGAACAACTTCGATGGAGAGTCCGTGTTGCCTCCCGCGGCGGCAGATGCATGGCACAGCTGAAATGCGCGTCCTGCTTTCGTGTCCCGCCACCGTCGCTCACAGCAAGAATTTCCGGAGCACCGCCATATCGAGCTTGAAGGTGTGCTGCGGCAAAACCGCTTCTTGGTGGAAATCGCACCGTTCGAAGAAGCGTTGCGCGGCGCCGCCCAGCGGAACGAGAACCGTCATCTTGTGGCAGTTGTAGTAATTCGCGGCGTCGGAGGCGCTCGCCAGCAGCGCGCGCCCCACGCCGCGCTTTCGGTGCTCGGGCGCGACGACGACCCGTTCGACGTGCGCTAGCGAAGCGGCGACGCGAATCCGCGCGGTGCCGGCCACGCGCTCGCCGTCCATGGCTGCGAGGTCGTACGCCTGCTCGTGCCAGATGACGGGGAAGCCGTAGAACGCGCTACGGGCCGCGCGCTCGTGGCCGCGAACGAACTCCGCAACAGCTTCGGGCGCGACCCGAACGATCTCATAGCGCAAGCGCGGCAACCTCCGTTTCGACGTCGATCCGCAACCCGTCGTAGGCG
>JAJXWN010000214.1 GCA_021781595.1 bacterium
CTCTTCGTCGGACTCGCGTACATCGCACCGTCCGCCGCCCCGCTTGCGAACGCGACCGTCCATCTCGGACTCGGGAGGCTCGTCGCGACGATGCTCGCCGGCGACGGATGGTCCCTCGCCGGCCTGTTCGGGGCCGCCGCCGTATTGAATGCCGCGGCGTACATGGGATCGCAGGACCTCTACCCGGAGTTGTACCGTACCTCGGAACGGTCGATCACCATCTCCGCGCTGCGGCGTAGCGGTTCGCTCTCAGTCGCTGCGGCGCTCGGCGTCCGCCCCGGCCGGCGGGCGAGTGCGGGGTCCGTCGCCTCCGCGGACTCGGGCGGAGCGCTGCTGAGTGGTGCCTGGGCTCTCCTGTGGAAAGATTGGATCGCGTTCGCGCACTCGAAAAATGCCCGGAGCGCCTTCGCGTTCGCCGTCGCCGGCGCGGCGGCCGTAGGCGCAATCGTAGGAGCCGTTGCGCGGCGATCGCACGATCCGGGCAGCACCATCGCCGCGTCGGTCGGCGGAATAGGATCCATGCTCGTGGTTTTCCTCTCGTTCGGTTCGACGATCGCGCTCGCCGTCGATCTGCGCAAACCGGTGTGGTGGTTCTCGAGCGATCCCTTGCGCTTGCGCCTCTACGTCTGGACCCTAGCCGGGGGGTGGCGCATCGCGGTACCGATCGCCGTCGGCGTACTTACAGCCGCAGCCGTCGTGGGGAGCCTCCCATTGCTTGCGCTTGCCGTACCGGCGATCGTGATGTTCGTGACGTTCCTGCGCGCGATCGGTCTGGCGCTCTACGCGCTCTTCCCATCGCGACTGGACCAGCGCGGACCGGTGGCGATGCTGCGCGCGCTGCTGATCTGGCTCGCGCTCATGCCACCGGTTTTCCTCTGGCTCGTGCTCGTCGTCGCGGCGCACGCGGCCGTCCTTGGCGGGATCCTGGCGCTGGCGCTTGCGTTGCTCGAGTTGCTGTTGCTCGTCGAACTGGCCGTGGCGCGAATCGCGAACAACGGCATCGCCTTCGCGCAGGCCGAAGGCTGACGGCGCTCGTCTCGGCGAAAGACGCAGCGCGATGCTCGAAGATGTAGAACTCGTTGTCGTCGGATGTGGTCCGGCCGGAGCCGAGGCGGCCCGCGAGGCGGCTCGCTCCGGCGTAGAGACGCTCGTGCTGGAGAAGGACGCCGTCGTCGGCGCCAAGCGCGTCTGCGCCGGGGGACTGCGCCCGAACTTCTGCGAGACCTTCGATCTGCCGCGCGAACTCGTGCACTGCGACACACCCCGCCTGGCACTCTTCGACGCGCGCGGCTGCGAGCACGAAGTCTACTTCGGCCCCGGCCATACCACCACGCGCGAGGAACTAGACGGAACGATGGCGCGGCTGGCGGCGGCTGCAGGCGCCGAGATACGCACGCGTGCCCTTCTGCGCGGCGTGCGACGCGAAGGGGGGCGCGCGCTGGTCGAATACGCCGACCTGCTCTCGGGAGCGCGTAAGAGCGTAGCCGCGCGCAACGTCTTCTTCGCGCAGGGCGCGACGGCTAATCTCGAAAACGAACCGGACCTACGCTTCGCGGAGTGGACGAACGGGCTGATGACAACGCTGCAGTATCGCGTCTACCTCGAGCGGCCCGCGGATCCCATCGCGTACCAAACGCTCGAACTTCACTACTACTCCGCGCGTGACGGTCGCCAAATCGTTGCCTGGATGTTCCCCAAGCGCGACCATCTCGCAATCGGCTTGGGTGTTACCGGAAAGATGACGGGAGAACGCCTACGCGAGGAGCTCGACGCGTTTGCCGGGCGCGTCCGCGGGCGCCTCTATCGGGGTATCCCGTTTACCGCCAAGGCCGAAGGGCATCTGCTCTATGGCGGCCTGCCGCGCCCGCAGATTGCGGCAGAGCATCTCATGGTCGGGGGCACCGCCGCGGGCTTGGTCGACGCGACCAACGGCGAAGGCATCTTCGAAGCTGCGATGAGCGGACGGCTGGCCGCCGAGGCCGTTGTCGCGTCGCGCGACCGGCCGTGCGCCGCCGCAGTTCGTTACGCGGCCCGCGCTACGCAGCGCTTTTCCGGCCGCCTGCGCAACCGCGTCGCCTTGATGCGCTTCCTGGAACGCCGGCCGCAGCGCTACGGCGTGCTCTTCGAGCAGCTCGCGCGCTCGCCGCGGCTAGCCGATATACTGCAACGTGAGAATCACGAGCGCAGCTCGATCGACCGCCTCTATCTCTACGTGCAGGCATTGCGTTTTGCGGCACGCGCGGCGCGGGCCTAACGCGTGTCGACGACAGAGACATCCGAGTACGACTTCCGCGCTCTGCGCGACGCGATACGCGAGAGGTTCGGCATCGATTACGACGACAGCAAGCAGTATTTGCTGCAGAGCCGCTTGCAGGCCCGCCTGATAAAGCGCAGCGTTCCGGATTTCGGCGCCTACTGCCGCTTCCTCTCGAGTCATCGCGATCGCGAGGACGAGTGGAACGAATTAGCATCACTGCTAACCAATAACGAAACCTATTTTTTCCGCGAGCGCGCGCAACTCGACATCCTGGCCGGCCCGGTTCTCGAGGAATCGCTGCGCGCTCGGGGGCACCTGCGGGTCTGGTCGGCGGCCTGTTCGACCGGGGAGGAACCGTACACCCTCGCCATGATGCTGCTCGAGAGCCACCGCGTCGCTAGAGGTCAGATCTCGGTGCTTGCGAGCGATCTCTCTCCGCGCGCGCTCGACCGCGGCGTGGCCGGCTTCTACCGCGAGCTGAGTTTTCGCGCCTGCCCGCCGGAGATCGTTCAACGCTACTTTCGTTCGTCCGAATCGGGGTTCGCGCTCTCAGACGACGTCAAACGGTTGGTTACGTTCTCCCGTTTGAACCTGCTCGACTCGCCGGGCGTAGCCGCGGTTGGCCCTGTGGACGCAATCTTTTGCCGGAATCTCCTGATCTATTTTGATAAGCCGACGCAGAAGCGCGTGGTGGAAAACCTCGCGCGGGCGCTACACCCCGGCGGATACCTTTTCCTCGGACACGCCGAATCGATAGTGCGCCTGACCGATCTCTACGAGCCGATCGTCACGGCGCAAGCGATCTACTATCGGGTGAAGCCAAGGTGACGCTCGAGGCTTCAGGCGGAGCGCCGATAGGCGTCCTGGTCGTCGACGACTCCGCCTTCATGCGGCGCGCGATAACGAAGATGCTCGAAGGCGAACTCGATATCGTCGTCTGCGGTACCGCGCGCAGCGGTGAGGACGCGGTCGAGAAAGCGGAGCGGCTGCGCCCGGACCTCATTACGATGGACGTGCAGATGCAGGGGATCGGGGGCTTGGAGGCGGTGCGGCAGATCGTGAGGCGCCGCTTCGTGCCGATTATCATGGTCAGCGCCCTCACCCGCGAAGGTGCAGAGACGACGCTGCACGCGCTCGATCTCGGCGCGGTCGATTTCATCCCGAAGCCGGATGCCGCCTACGTCAACATCAAGGACGTTGCGCGCGATCTCATCGCGAAGGTTCGCGTCTTCGCGCGGCGCGGATCGCATGCGCGTGCCCTTCCTGGAGCTCCGCCGCCTCCGGGGCGGCGGCTACGCCACGCGGGCTTCGAGTGCGTTGCAATCGGCACCTCGACGGGAGGTCCGGTGGCGCTCGGGCGCGTGCTTGCGCGCATGCCTGCCACGTTTCCGCT
>JAJXWN010000215.1 GCA_021781595.1 bacterium
CGCGTTCGCCGGCGACGCGCGACACGCACAAAATTCCGCAGAGTTTTTTCGTTCCGAGCAGCAGATCGTTGGGCCATTGCAGCGTGGCGTCGACGCCGCGCGCGTGCAGCGCGGCCTGCAGCGCCAGAGCCGCCCACAGCGGAACGCACCAGAGGTCGGCCGTGGGAACGGGATCGGGGAGTGCCGTCGTAAAGAGCAGCGCGACGCCGGAAGGTGCCGTCCACGAACGGCCTTTTCGCCCGGCCCCGCGCCGCTGATAGTCGGCGACGACCGTGAGCCCGCGCGCATCTTCGTCGCCCAAGATGCGTGCGACGTCGTCGTTCGTGCTATCGGTGACGGCGGCGTAGCGCACGCGGCGCAGGCGCGTGCCCACGAGCGTTCGCGCGATGTGTGCGAACGGGTCGGCCGCGCTCACGAAAGGGGACCTCGCAGGCAGCGAGAAGGCGCGTAGCGTGTTCTTTCCACGGCATACGGTGATTCTGTCCTTCGAAGGCCCGGACCCGTATGCGTCGGTGGGGGGCCTGGGCGTGCGCGTCACGGAACTCGCTACCGCGCTCGTGGAGAGCGGCGTCGTCGCGGAGATCGTCTTCGTCGGCGAACCGCGGGCCGATTCGTACGAGGTCTACGGGCCCGGCGTCGGGTTGCGCCGCGTCCTCCAAACCATGTCGCTCGACTACCCGGGCAACGCGTACGACGGCGAGTGGAACAAGCTCGATGAATACGCGCGCGTCGTTCCCGATATGCTGATCGACCGGCACATCGTACCCGCATCGCAGCGCGGCGAGCAGGTGCTCGTCATGATCGAAGAGTGGCAGCTCGCGAAGACGGCCGTCGCATTAGACCGGCGCCTGCGCGAACGCCGCTTGCGATCGAGTGCGGTTATGCTGTGGAACGCGAACAACACGTACGGTTTCGAGCATATCGACTGGATCGCGCTGCAAGGCGCCGCCACGATTACTACGATCAGCAAGTTCATGAAGTTTGAGATGCGCCGCCACGGCGTAAACGCTCTGGTGATTCCCAACGGCATTCCGGCACGCGTGCTGGACGGGCCGCCGCCCGATCTCGTGAAGCGATTCAAGGAAGCACTCTACGGCGATCCGCTGCTGGCCAAGGTCGGGCGCTTCGATCCCGATAAGCGCTGGCTTCAGGCGATCGACGCCGTAGCCGAGCTCGCCAAGAGAGGCAGCCGCCCCCGCTTGGTGATTCGCGGCGGCACCGAGCCCCACGGGCGCGGCGTGCTGCTGCGGGCGAAGAGCCTGGGCCTCTCGGTCGAGGACGTTCGCCCCGCCATCGGAGAACTCGAATTTTTCGAGACGCTCCGTGCCTGCAAGGCCGACGTGATCAACCTGACGGCGCCGCTGCCTCAGCCGGCGATCTTTGCGCTGTACGCGGTGGTCGACGCGGTGCTGGCCAACAGCGGCAAGGAACCTTTCGGCCTGGTCGGCCTGGAGGTGATGGCCGCGGGCGGGCTTCCGGTCTGCGGCGCGACCGGCGAAGAGTACGCGGTGCCGTTCGTGAATGCGATCGTCTGCGATACCGACGACGGCCTGGAACTGGCGACGTACCTCGAATCGACGCTCGCCGACCCGCGCGCGGTCCACCGCATGCACGTGGCCGCCGGAGAGACTGTGCAGCGCTACACCTGGCCGACGGTACTCCGGGTCTTGCGACAAAAGCTGGAGTTTATCGCGGCCCGGACCGCCGAGGTCAACTCCCGCCGGCGCCGAGCGCAGGCGATCGCACGCGCCGGCCCGTAGAGAGGCGCGTTATGGCTATCGAACGCACGCTGATCCTCTGCAAACCCGACGCAGTCTCGCGCGGACTTGTCGGTGAGATCGTCTCGCGGCTTGAGCGCCGCGGCTACCTGCTGGTCGCGATGAAGTTGATGCAGCTCGACGGAGAGCGCGCTCGAAAGCACTATGGCGAGCACGCCGGCAAACCGTTCTTCGACGGGCTCGTGGAGTTCATAACGAGCGGCCCCCTGGTCGCGATGTGCGTTGAAGGTGAGGGTGCCATCGACGGTTGCCGCCAGCTGATCGGCGCGACCAATCCGCTGGCTGCCGCGCCCGGGTCCATTCGCGCCGATCTCGCTCAGACGATCGGGCGCAATCTGGTGCACGGCAGCGACGGCAAGGAGAGCGCTGAACGCGAGCTGGCAATCTTCTTCCGCGACAACGATTACGTGTCGCGCCGCCACGATCTCGAACGCTGGATTTACGAGAAGTAGGGAAAGCCGATGACGCTTGATGCGATGCGCGGCGGCGGCCGCCCGTTAATCGAAGGCGTGCATGCACGCGAAGTTCTGGATTCTCGCGGCAACCCAACGGTGGCCGTGACCGTCGCGACGAGCTTCGGCGCCGTAGAGGAAGCGATGGTGCCGTCGGGCGCCTCCACCGGTGCGAACGAGGCCGTCGAACTGCGCGACGGCGATGCGGGGCGCTACAACGGCAAAGGCGTCCTGCGTGCCGTCGCGGCCGTCAACGACATCGTGGCGAGCGCCGTCGAAGGACTCGATGCGACCGCGCAGCGCGAGCTCGATCAAAGGCTCATCGAGCTCGACGGCTCGCCCGACAAGAGCAAGCTCGGAGCCAACGCGATTCTCGGCGTCTCGCTCGCCACCGCGCGCGCCGCGGCGAGCAGCTTCTCGATGCCGCTCTTCCGTTATTTAGGCGGCCCGTCGGCGAGCACGCTGCCGTTGCCGATGATGAACGTCATCAACGGTGGGAAGCACGCCGCCGGCGCATTACAGTTCCAGGAATGTATGATCGTGCCGGTCGGCGCGCCTTCGCTGCGCGAGGCCGTGCGCTACGGCTCGGAGGTCTTTCACGCGCTCGGCGCGCTCCTTCACGAGATGCATCTGCCGACGCAGGTCGGCGATGAGGGCGGTTACGCGCCGCCGCTTGACTCCATCGATCGAGCGATGCAGTTGCTGGTGCAAGCGATCGAGCGCGCCGGCTACGCGCCGGGCACGGATATCGCCATCGCTCTCGATCCGGCTGCGAGCGAGTTCTACCAAGACGGCAAATATTTTGCGGAGAGCGCGGACCGCTCGCTGACCGCCGGCGAGATGGTCGCGCTCTACACGAGACTTCTCGACCGCTATCCGATCGTGTCGATCGAAGACGGTTTAGCCGAGGACGACTGGGACGGCTGGGCCAAACTCACCGCCGCGCTGGGTCCGCGCTGCCAGCTGGTCGGCGACGACATCTTCGTCACCAATATGGAGTTTTTGTCGCGCGGCATCCGCGAGGGCGTTGCGAATTCGGTCCTCATCAAGCTCAACCAGATCGGCACGCTTACCGAGACCCTGGACTGCGTGGAGATGGCGCACAAGGCCGGTTATTCGTGCGTGATCTCACACCGTTCGGGCGAAACCGAAGACACGAGCATTGCCGATATCGCAGTCGCAGCCGCCATCGGCCAGATCAAGACCGGCTCGCTCTCACGTAGCGATCGCGTCGCGAAGTATAACCGTCTGATGGCGATCGAGGAAGAGCTTGGGCAGGCGGCACGTTTCCCCGGGCGAAAGGCATTGGAAACGCCTGGCCGCTGACGGGCCCGTAGCTCAGCGGTAGAGCGGCCGGCTCATAACTGGTTGCGCGTAGGTTCGAATCCTACCGGGGCCACCCTTTGGCCTGGC
>JAJXWN010000020.1 GCA_021781595.1 bacterium
ACGCCTAGGAGGCCCTCGGAGTTAAGCACTTTTCCATCTTTGGGCCGCCTTTTGCCCGAATACTTCGCGCCTCGTCTCCGAACAAAATTCGGCACCAAATCTGAAAACGGCTCAACTCCGAGAGCCGCCTAGGAGGCTCTCGGTCGATGCCCGGGTTCACACCCGGGTACGAGGCGGGGAAGGTCCGGCCTCCTGCGGGCGTGAACCTCCAGCTCTACCGGAGGCCGAATCCACACGCAAACGGATCGCCCCGGCCAGAAGTTTTTTACGAGAGCGCTGGAGCTCGATCGAGTACCCGCTCGATGGCGATCGCAGGCAGTCGGAGACGTAAATCTAAGCCTGCTGACCCGACAGGGGTCTCCATCCCGGCTCGAACGCCGGATGGGGTGATGCCGTCGCGGAGGCGTTCGACAGTCGATCCCAGGCCTCGACCGGCAAAGGGCTAGGTACGGATTTGTCAACGGAGATCCTCATCTCGAGCGATCCCTGGGAGAACCGGGTCGCCATCCTCGAGGACGGTGTCCTCTCAGAACTCTATATCGAGCGCGAAGAGAAGGTCATCGGCTCGATTTACAAGGGAAAAGTTCAGAACGTTTTGCCCGGCATGGGGGCCAGTTTTGTCGACATCGGCCTCGGCCGCAATGCATTTCTGTACGTCGATGACATCAACAAGACCCCGCTGAATATCGGCGATGTCGAGATTACCCAGGGGCGCAGCGGCTGGACCATCAGCGAGAAGGTCAACCGCGGCGACGACGTTCTCGTCCAGATCGTGAAGGAACCACGCGGGCTCAAAGGTGCGCGCGTCAGCACGAATATCTCGCTGCCGGGCCGCTACTTGATTCTGATGCCGACCGGCAAGTACTCCGGCGTTTCGCGGAAGATCGATTCCTCGGAAGAGCGCAACCGCCTCAAGAGCGTGATGAAACGCATCCGTCCCGAAGGCATGGCGACGGTAGTTCGCACGGCGGCGGCCGGCGTCAGCGAGGCCGAGCTGATTGCCGACCTCGGCGTACTCATCCGCATGTGGCACGGTATCCTGGAGACGTACAAGCGCGCCAAGTCTCCGTCGCTGCTGCATAAGGACATGAACCTCATCTACAAAGCGGCGCGCGATTTCGTTACGGCAGATGTCGACCGTGTCTTGATCGATAACGAGGAAGAGTATCGCAAGGTCCGCGATTTCTTGCAGTTGCTCGGGCCGCAGTATCTCGACCGCCTTGAGCACTACGGCGCCGGCCGCGAGCTCTTCAAGGATTACAAGGTCGACGACGAGCTGCAGAAATTGATGAAGCCGAAGATCAACCTGCCGTCCGGCGGTTCGATCGTCATCGAGACGACCGAGGCTCTCACGGTCATCGACGTGAACTCGGGCAAGTTCACCGGCGGCAAGAATCTGGACGATACGATCGTCAAGACGAACGTCGAGGCGGCGGCGGAGATCGCCCGGCAGGTGCGGTTACGCGACATCGGCGGCATCATCGTTTGTGATTTCATCGACATGTCTTCGGAACCGGCACGCAACAAGGTGATCAAGACGCTCGAAGATGGCTTGCGCAAGGATCGAACGCGAGCTACGATTCAGTCATTCAGCAATTTGGGGTTGCTGGAGTTTACCCGTAAGCGCGTCGGCAAGGACCTAGGGGCGCAGCTCCGCGGAGCCTGCCCGACCTGTGCGGGGCTAGGGTCGGTGATGTCGCCGCAGTCGGTTGCGATCGAAACATTGCGGAAGGTTCGCATCGAAGGTGCGCGCGCGCACGACCATCAACCGATCGTCGTCGAGTCGCCGCCGGCGGTCGCCCCGCAACTCGAGTTCTGGTACGAAGACGAGTTTGCGCAGCTTGCGAAGGAATTGGACGCGCCGATTCGCGTGCGCGTGGACGCGACGTTGCATCCGGAGGTTACCCGCGTGCGCGCAGGGTCCGATGTGAAGGACGGCTCGGCGTTGCGTGTGGGCGACGAGCGGGAAGTCGATCTGCTGCCCGGCCGTTTGCCCAACGTAACCTCGGCCGCGGCGGTGCTCGAGGGGCGCGTCGTGGAGGTCGAGAACGCGGCGAACCTGGCCGGTCAGAGCGTGCGCATCAAAATCATCGACCTGGACGAGGACTACGTACTCGCCGAACTCGGCGCCGGAGGCGCGGCGGCCAAGCGCAAACGCCGGCACCGCGGTCGCAAGGTCAAACTGACGGCGGCCGAGCAAGCCGAACAGCTTCGCGAGCTGGCTGCCGAAGCGGCGCAAACCTCCGTTGCCCGTCCGCCGATCGGCATCACGACCGTTACCGAGGAAGAGGAAACCGCGGACAAGGTTCTCCGGGTAGAGGCGAAAGCGCTACGCGAACCCGGCGCTATCGTCATAGGCGACGGCGGTGAGGGCGAGCGCAAGCACCGTCGCCGGCGCCGCGGGCGCGGGCGCGGGCGCGGCGGCTCGGCCGCCGGTGAGGCGCTCCAGGTCGGCATTCCGCCGCAGAGCGCTCAAGCACAAGTGGCAGCTCACGAAGATAGCGACGGGGCCGAAGATGCGCAGCCTCCGGCTGCGGCATCGGCCGAAGGCGAAGGGGAGATTCGACGGCATCGCCGCCGCCGCCGTCGCCGTCGCGGCCGGGGTGGCCTCAACGCAAGCATCGCAGCCGAAGGCATGACCGCGCCCGCGCCCGGCCCTACCCCCGTCCCGGACCGGCATATCTTCCGCGTGGACCCCGAAGGGAAAGCGGAGCCGACCGGTCGGACGGCACCGCGGGAGCCGTCGCGCGCAATCGCACCATGGAATCGGAAGGTTCAACCACCCGCATTGGAGTCGCCGCCACCTCACCTGCGCGTGCCGGACGAGTCGGCCATCCCGACCAAACCGGCGCGCCGTCGCCGCACGCCGCGGACCCCTGTGCGAGGCGGCGAGCTGCAGGCGACCGCCGTCGTGGCGTTGCCCGTGCCGGAGGCGGCGGTCCCGGCGGCCGATTCCAAACGTAAGCGCGCTTCCGGGAGAGTTCCTAAGCCGGTGCCGGTTGAAGCAAAGGCCACTCCGAAGGCCGTCAAAGCCGTGACGAAGCCAGCGGCCAAGACGGTTGTGAAAGCCACGGCGAAAGCCGCTCCCAAGCGCGCGCCGAAGGCCGCGGCGAAAACCTCGGAGCCGCCGGCCGAGGCTAAAGTTCCGGCAAAGCGTGCTCGTGCGAAATCCACCAAGAAGGCGAGCCCGGCGGCTGCTGCTGCGGCGCGAAAAAAGACGTCGCGCAGCTAGCCGGGGCGCAGTCCGGCGACAGCGCAGGCGCACGCTCCCCGAGCGTGCGCCTGGCGGTGTTCGTCGACTACGACGGTACGATCACCGACGGCGATACCCTCGATATCCTCATGCGCTCGTGTGCCGGCGAAGACGCGTGGCAACGGTTGGAGCGCGAACTCGCCGCAGGAACGATGTCCCTGCGCGAAGTGCTCTCCGCTCAGGCACGCAACGTACGCTGCGCCTTCGACGAGGCCGACGCTTTGCTTGCAGCGCAGACGCACTTCGATCCGGCATTCGGCGAGTTCGTCCACGCCTGCGAGGCGGCTGCGGTGCCCCTCCGGATCTTGAGCTCGGGGATCGCTTCGTTGATCGAGCACGCGCTTGCGCGTCAGGGTATGGCGGGGGTACCCGTACTGGCGAATGACGCGGACCCAAGCCCCGACGGCTGGGTCATGCGATACCGCGACGATTCGGATAACGGTCACGACAAAGCGCTCGCGGTTCGCGCCGCGAGCGGCGCGGGCTACCGAACGGTCTACGTCGGCGACGGGTACTCCGATTACGAAGCGTCGCTGGCGGCGGAGATCCGCTTTGCCAAGCGCGGCCGTTCGTTGGAACGCTTTCTACGTGAGCGCGGTGCGGCGTTCGTCTCGTTCGACAGCTTTGCCGAGGTACGCCGAGCGCTCTTCTAACGCATGTGTGCGAGCTCGTCGTTGAGGAATGCTATGGCACGCGCTAGTTGCACGTCGTGGTTGGGATCGCCGTAGCGTGCGTGCTTGTTCTCCTTGATGACGATCTCGGGCCGAATACCGATGTGGTTGATGTTCCTGTTGTCCGGCGTCAGATAGCGTGCGGTCGTAATTTTGACGGCCGATCCGTCCGGCATCGGGAAGATCGTCTGCACGACGCCTTTTCCGAACGTCTTGGTGCCGACGATCGTACCGACCCCGCTGTCTGCAATCGCGCCCGAGGTAATCTCGGCTGCCGATGCCGTATGCCCGTTTACCAGGACGGCGAGCGGAATTGGAGCGATGGCGGTATCGTCGGCTTCGATCGTCGTTATGTTTGCTGCGCGCGTCTCTACCGAGACGATCGGCCCGCTGGCGATGAACTTGGAACTGACGGCAACCGCAGCGTTTAGGTAACCGCCGCCGTTGTCGCGCAGATCGAGCACCAGCGCGCGCGCTCCCTCCCGCGCAAGGCGATCGAGCGCCGTGGTCAGCTCGCTGCCCGTATCTTGCCCGAAAACCGTGAGTGCGACGTAACCGATCTTGTCAGGCAGCATCTTTTGAAAGACGCTGAGCGCGGCGATTTGAGCGCGCGTAACGACGATAGGAGAGGGAAGCCGTTTGCCTTCGCGCACGATGGTGAGCCGGACTTTCGTTCCGGCTTTGCCGCGCAGGTGGAGGCCGGCCTGCGCGAGGGTCATGGTCTTGGTAGGGTGCCCGTCGATGGCGGCGATCGTATCACCTTGCCGGACTCCGGCCAAATCGGCGGGTCCGTGCGGAACGATGTTGCTCACCTCGATGTATTTCGTGCGCAGGCTCTTTTGGATGACGATGCCCGTTCCCGAAAAGGAACCACCGTTCAGGCCCTGGTTGAGTGCGGCGTACTCCTTTGGCGTAAGAAAGACGGTCCAGCGATCGTGCACGGAAGAGAGCATGCCGGCTAGCGCCGCGTAGGCGAGAAGACGCGGGCTGATCCTGCGTCCCGCGGCGCGCGAGGCGAGTTCGACCTCGCGCTCAACCGCGTGGATATCGTAAGTGGCGTTCGCGCCTGCACGAAGCGGCGGCAAAGCAGCGCCCCTCACGCCGCTCTTCGCGAGCACGTGGAGCAGCTCGCTACGCGCGCCGTCGAGAATGCTCTGCGGGTGCGTGGGTTTGTAAAATTCTCCCGTCAACTTCGTGTAACCCAGCCGTATCTCGGAGGCGTCGGCCTTCGAGAGTCCGGTGCCGGCTGCCAGCGTTGCCGACGGAAGTTGCGCGAGCCCGGCGAGCAGCGCGCCCGTCAGCAGCAATGACGAAAAACGATGCATATCTCTCCTAACGAGCGATTCGGCGCAAACGTGCCACGGCTGCCGCGAGCTGTTTGTCGTATCGCGTGCCGATGAGTGCCGGGTCGGGGTTCTGTTTGACGGCGATGTCCGGTTCGATGCCGACGTGTTCGATGTTGCGGCCCAACGGCGTCACGTAGCGAGCGGTCGTGATCTTGAGGGCAGACGAGTCGGGCATCGGATAGATGCTCTGGACTACGCCTTTCCCAAAGGTTCGCGTCCCGATCAGCGTGCCGATCTTGTAATCCTGAATGGCTCCCGAGGTGATCTCGGAGGAACTAGCGGTGTAACCGTTGACCAAGACGACGAGCGGGCGCAAGCCGGGTATCGCGTCCCCGAGGGCTTTCTGCTCGTCTTTTTCTCCGAGCCGGTTGATGGTTGAAACGATCGTCCCGTGCGGGATGAAAAGACTCGATACTTGGACGGCAGCGTCCAATAGCCCGCCACCGTTGTCGCGCAGGTCGAGAATGTAGCCCTTGGCGCCCCGAGCTTTCCCCTCGAGCAACGCCCTGCGAACTTCCGCGGCCGAGGTCGTGCCGAAATCGGAGAGCCGGACGTACTCGAAACCGTCCTCCATCTTTGCGTGCACCGTCGGCACGTGAATGATGTCGCGGACGATACGATATGCGCGTAACTTCGTCTCGCGGTAGGGATGCGTGGTAATCGTCACGACAGACCCTTTCGGCCCGCGGATCAAACGCTCGACGCGATCTAGGGAGAGGCCGCGCACAGGGGTGGCATCAACGCGCACGATCACCGCGCCAGGTTTTACGCCCGCTTTCGACGCAGGTGACCCGGCGATGGGTTGAAGCACGATCTCGCCGCCCTTCAACTGGTAGATGTAGACCCCGATGCCGCCGAAATCACCGCCCTGAAGCGATTCGTCGAGGCTGCGGATCTCGCGCGGCGAAAGATATACCGTATACGGATCGCCGAGCGAATCCATCAAGCCACGCAATGCCGCATGCGTGATGCGGGCATCGCCGCGTGCGCCGAGCCTCGTGCCGTAATGCGCCTGCGCGTAGCTGAGCTCGCGGTCGATCGCGTTCAGGTCGGAGACCGTATCCGGTCCTGCGGCGACGGCGGGAAGCACGGCCCCGGAGACGCGCTCGTGCTTCAGCAACGCAAGAATGCCGGCGCGCTCGCCGCTCATCAGCGTCTGTGCCTTCACCGGCTTGTAATACACCCGCTCGACTTCGCGGAAAGCGAGATCCACCAAGCGCTGATCGGTCATGCCCTGATCGAATAGCGGCGGCAACGCGAAACGCGGCAGGGCGCTCACGCCCGCGGTTGCGTGCGCCACGCCGAAGCCGCTTCGGTAGCCGCCGTACAGGGCACCGCCGACGGCGACGACGATAAGTGCGATTAGGAGCGCACGAAATTTCGTGGACACGAGTGCGAGTAGTCCTTCCTCGTGATAACGTTGCTACCCGGTTCTACCCGAGATCGCTTGTGGGGGTTCCATCAGTGCAGGTAGGGGGTCGGGTCTACGGGCTTCCCGTGGATGCGTACCTCGAAGTGGAGATGCGGCCCGGTCGAGTACCCGGTTGACCCGACCGCGCCGATCGCTTGCCCCTGCTGCACGCGTTGGCCGTCGGCGACGAAAATCTGCGAGAGGTGCGCGTAACCGGTCGCTAGCGCACCGCCGTTATCGATCAGAATGTAATTGCCGTAGCCGCCGAACCAGCCGGCGGAGATGACGGTCCCGGCGGCCGCCGCCACGACGGTGGTACCCATCGGCGCCCCGATGTCGATGCCCTGGTGGAACTCGGGTGCCCCGCCGAACGGATTCTTGCGCCAGCCGAACGGCGACGTGATGATCCCGGAGACCGGCCAGATGAGTTTTCCCGGCGCACCGGTGGGCGGCGGCGGGCTTCCGGCGATGCCTGCGGCTCGTCTAGCGGCTTGCTGCTGGGCCGCGACCTCTCGCTCGCGCTCCACGATCAGCCGTTCCAAGTCTGCCTCTTCGCTCGCCGAAAGCGCTTCCATCTGCGCGACTTGCCCTGCGACGTGGCGGCGCTGGGCATCGGCTAGAGCGACCAGGTTGCTCCTCTCGTCGGCGAGCATCGCGAGTTGGTTCTTGGCCTGTCGCCGCGCTTGCGCTTGCTGCTGCAGCGAAAGCCGCATTGCTTCCAACCGCGCTTGCACCCGGGCAACCCTCGCTTCAGCGGCCTTCCGCGTGCGAATAGCGTTCTCGTTGGCGGCGATCAGAAGGCGCAAATCTTCCCATCGCTCGACGAAGTCGCTGAACGAGCGCGCGGCGAGCAAGACGTCGATGTAACCGAGATTGCCGCGTTCGTAGATGTCTACCAGGCGTTTCTTCAGCAGGTCGTCGTGCAGCGCCAGCGAGCGTCTTGCCGCATTGAGCTGCAACGTGTTCCACGCCAGCTGCCGCAACGTGCCGTTGCGGCGCGTCGCCAAGTCGCCCAGCTCGCCGTTCATCTGCGCGATCGCAGCGTCGGTCGCGTCGAGCTGCGTGCGAAGATTGCCGACCTTTACGGTCGCGGCCCTCAGCTCCGATCGCTTCTCGCTCAGGCGGCGATGGATCCGGTCCGCTCTCTTGCGCTGCGCGCCGATGCGGTCGTTGATCGATTGGCTGGGAAGCGCGGCGGCCGTCGGAAGGATGCAGAAGACGAGAAGCGCTGCAATGAAAGTGCGGATCATCGGCGGCGCTTGTCTTTCACGTATGCCGAGCCGGATATCGACTTCGCATACCGTTTCAGTTCGGCGGCTGCCTCGCCGATCTCTGCGTAGCTCTCGAAATTCCGTTGCTCGCTCGTCACGATCGCTATCGAGAGCGACATGATTGGGAAGCGGTTGAGCGTACCGCGGCGGTCGCGGGTTTCGATGAAGCCCTGTTGCAAATCGAGCGGCGTATAGAGCCGGCGAACATCCCTGTCGAAATCGGCGATGATCTCCCGAGCGATCTCCTCGGCCCGGTCGCACCCGGTGACGACCACAAAATCGTCGCCTCCGATGTGCCCGACGAAATCATTCGCCGTTCCGCGCCGGCGGACGACATCGACGGTAACCGAGGCCAGCAATTGTATGGCTTCGTCACCGTGCGTGAATCCGTACACGTCGTTGAACGCCTTGAAATTGTCCAAATCTTCGTAGAGAACGGCGAATCGCTCAGCGCCAGCGACGCGGCGGCGGAGAACCGCCTCGATCGAGAGATTCCCCGGAAGTCTTGTAAGCGGGGAGAGCGACGAATCGACCTCGACCCGGCGGATCTTGGTGCGCACGCGTGCCAGCAGTTCCTGCGGACCGAACGGTTTCGTCATGTAGTCGTCGGCGCCGGCGTCAAATCCCGCGATTTTGTCCTCGACCTCGGATCTCGCGGTCAGCATGATGATAGGGACTCGGGCGTTGCCCGCGTGCGCGCGGATTCTGCGAGCGGTCTCGTAGCCGTCCAACTCAGGCATCATGACGTCCAAGACGATGAGATCCGGCTGCAGGTCGTCCAGCTTTTCGAGCGCCTCTTGACCGTTAGCGGCCGAGACGACCTGATACCCAGCGAGCTCGAGATTGGTCGCGATGATCTTGCGGAGGTTGCGATCGTCGTCGACCACCAGGATGCGGCGGCCTTTGGTATCGTCGTCGTAGTTCATGGGCGCATCGGAAAGGTGAGCGTTACCGTCGTGCCGCGGCCGAGCTCGCTGCGCACGTCTATCGATCCCCCGTGCGCGCGCACTAACGCGTTGACGATGAACAGACCGAGACCGTTCCCTCCGACTGTTTGCGTCAATTCGGATTCGACGCGATAAAACCGGTCGAAAATGTAGGGCAGGCAATCCTCGGGAATGCCGACTCCTTCGTCGCGAACGCGCAGCACGGTTCGGTCGGCGATTCGTTCGGCCGCGATCGTGATCGTACCGCCGCGCGGCGAGTATTTTATGGCGTTCTCGAGTAGGTTGCGAAAGACGTCCTCCAAACGTTCGGGATCGCCGGAAATGTCGACGCCCGACGTGTCGCGTACGATCTGATGCAGCGATGGATCGAAGCGAAGCGTGCGGTCGACGCGATCGAGGATGTCATCGATCGATACGGTGTTGCGCGTTCGCAGCAAATATTCTGCATCCACGCGCGTCACGAGCAGCATGTCGTCGATCAAACGGCCAAGACGGTCGGCCTGCTCTTCCACGACCTCGAGAAACTCGGCGCCACGTTCTTGGTAGAGTGCCGGGTTGCCCCGCAACGTCGCCGTATAAGCCTTGATCGAGGCCAGGGGCGTTTTTAGTTCGTGCGACACGGCGCCGACCAATTCGTTCTTGAGCTGCTCGATTTCGGCGATTTTGCGCTGCGGCGTAAACGAGAGCAGCCAGCCTTCGATCTCGCCGGCGCGCGTGAGCGCTGCGACGCGCCCTAAGACATCGATGGTCGAACCGCCGCTGTCGAGAAGATTGAAGCGCACGTCGTGGGCATCGCGCCCGGTAGCGGCTGCCAGCACGCCGGCAGCGTTCGTGCCCTCGACGATCTCTCCGAGATAGCGGCCGACGAGGCTCGTCGCCGAATGGCCGGTCGCCTGTTCTGCCGCCACGTTGAAACGGACGATGCGCCCCGCGCCGTCGAGCTCGATGACCGCGTCGCGTACGACTCCGTTGAGCACTTCGTAGAGCGACTTGAGGACGAGCAGCTCGTCGAGCAGATCTCGCGTTACGTCCGCAGGAAGCGGCCGACCGATATCCATGATGCAATGAGTCCTACGGCCGCTCCAACGAGCAGCAGTTGCGGGACGAGCGTGCCGAGGTTAACGTTGACGACATTCGCCGCGACGAACGGCAACGCGGCGACCAGTCGCGGCACGAGAGAGGCGCGGCCGACCTCGAGTGCCGCCACTGCGAGCGAGGCGCCCAGCAGACCGTCGAGCAGCCCCTCGCAGATAAACGGCATGCGGATATACGCGTTCGTCGCGCCGACCAACTGCATGATCGCAATTTCGCGCCGCCGTGCGAAAACGGTCAAACGGATCGTATTCGAAATGATGATGCCCGCGACGAGGATGAAGAGTGTAATCACGGCGATGCCGACGCGCCGCGCGACGGCGACGAGCTGCAGCAACTTGCCGACGACGTCCTGCCCGTAATTCACGTATTGTACGCCGGGCATCTTTCGAATTTCCGCGGCTACTGCCGGAACCAGTTCGGGCGTGCGCACCCGAACGCGGAACATGTTAGGCAGCGGGTTCTCGGTGAGGATCGACGTGTCGATCTCTCCTTTCAATCGCCGCCGCAGTTCCTGCAAACCCTCCTTTTTTGGGACGTACTGCACGGATAGCACGCGCGGGTCATGCGCGAGCGCGGCGCGCATCGCCTCGGTCCGCGCGGGCGACGTGCCGTCTTGCAGGAAGGCCGAAATTTCGATCTGGTTGAGAACGCCTGCACCGAAATGCACGAGCACGGCGCGAGCATACAAAAAAGCGCCCAAGAGGACGATGGTGACCGTCACCGTGCCGATCGCCGTCGCCTGCATGCCGGCGTTCCGGGTAAAGTTTCGAAGAACTTCACCCAGAAAGAATCTGGCTTTGCCCCAGTCCAAGGAAATAATACCCTCGCTCTTCGTCGGTTACGATGCGCCCGTTATCGAGCCGCACGACGCGGCGGCGCATACGGTCGACGACCGCTTGGTTGTGCGTCGCAACCATTATCGTCGTACCTTTGAGGTTGATGCGCAACAGGAGTTCCATGATCTCGGTGGTGTTCGACGGGTCGAGATTTCCCGTCGGCTCGTCGCAGAGCAAGATCTTCGGGTTGTTGACGAGCGCGCGTGCGATAGCGGCGCGCTGTTGTTCGCCCCCGGAGAGCTCGCCGGGATACATGCGGCTCTTGTGCGAGAGTCCAACCAGATCCAGTACGCGCGGAACCTGCCGTATGACGTCGCGTGTGTGCGCGCCCGTAACTTGAAGCGCGAACGCGACGTTCTCCCATACGGTCTTGTCCGTCAGGAGTTTAAAGTCTTGAAAGACGACGCCGATATGGCGTCGCAATATGGGTACGCGCGACCTGCGCAAGCATTCGACCCGAATACCGTCGACCGTGATCTCACCCGTGGTCGGTGCCATCTCGCGATAGAGGAGGCGCAGCAGCGTGGATTTCCCGGTTCCGGAGTGTCCGACGAGGAAGACGAAGTCGCCCTTGCCGATTTCGAGATCGATGCCGTCGAGGGCGCGCACTCCATTTGGATAGACCAGAGAGACGCCGCGTAAGGAGATCATCGCTTCGGAAGGGTTTTTACGCTCGCGCGGACCTATACCTCCGGTTACCGTGAATTTTGACCTAACCGACGAGCAGCGGGCGATACAAGCAACCGTCGCGGAGTTCGCGCGAGAACGTGTGGCACCACGGGCCGAGGAGATGGACCGCAACGAGGCGTTCCCCTACGACCTGGTAGCCGAGATGGCCGACCTCGGCTTGATGGGCCTGCCGTTTCCGGAGGAGTATGGGGGCGCCGGCGCCGACACGGTGAGCTACGCTTTGGCGATCATGGAACTTGCCCGCGTCGATGCATCGACCGCCATCACGATGGCCGCGCACGTCTCGCTGGGCGCAAGCCCTTTCTATCTGTTCGGTTCGGAAGAGCAGAAGCGGCGGTACCTGATCCCGCTGGCACAGGGCCGCATGCTTTGGGGTTTCGGCTTAACCGAGCCCGGCGCCGGGAGCGATGCCGGGAATACGCAGACGAAGGCCGAGCTGCGCGACGGCAAGTGGATCGTCAACGGCACCAAGGCCTTCATCACGAATAGCGGCACCGAACTCACCGGGGGCACGACGATCACCGCGGTGACCGGCACGCGGAGCGACGGCAAACCCGAGATCACGAACCTCATCGTGCCTCAGGACGCCGTCGGATTCACGCGCAGCAAGAGATACCGTAAGATGGGCTGGCGAGCTTCCGACACGCGCGAACTGGCGTTCGCCGACGCGGAGGTTCCCGCCGAGAACGTCCTGGGCCGCCGCGGCGAAGGGCTCAGAAACTTCTTGACTATTTTGGATGGGGGCCGCATCTCGGTCGCCGCGCTCTCGGTCGGCCTGGCCATGGGCGCGTACGACGAAGCGTTCAAATATGCCCGCGAGCGCCGCGCGTTCGGTAAGCCGATCGGTAAGTTCCAAGCGATCCAGTTCAAACTCGTCGACATGCTCGTGGAGATCGAACACGCCAAACTGATGACGCTCAAAGCCGCATGGGAGAAGGACGGCGGGCGCGACTACGCGCAGACCGCCAGTCTTGCGAAGTTATACGCCGCCGAGGTTTCCCGCCGCGTTGTCAACGAGGCGGTGCAGATCCACGGCGGCTACGGTTTCATGGACGAGTACCCGGTTTCGCGAATGTATCGCGATCAGAAAATCAACGAGATCGGAGAAGGCACGAACGAGATGCAGCGGCTGCTGATCGCCCGCATGATCGGCTTGTAAGCAGGCAAGTTGCGGAAAAATCCCCGCACCGATCCCGCGGGTGCTCTTGGACGCTTTCTTCAAGCGTGTAGCGCAAAGTCGTGCGATTTGATCGGTTGGATGGAAGCGGATGGACGAGCTGGCCAAGCAACGGCTGCCGCCTGCTCAGAACCGCCACTCCATAGTGGAGATGTCGCCCGCCGCGAAGGGCGAACCCGCCACCGGCGTGAGCGCGCCGGTCGTCGCGTTGGTGGTGTAGGCGGAGACGCCGTCAATATTGCCGACTACCCGAACTTGCCGATTTGATCGACCGCGGGGACCAAACCGCCACCCCGATGGGATTGGTGCCCGCCGCAAAGGGCGAACCCGCCATCGGCGTGAGTGCGCCGGTCGTCGCGTTGATGGTGTAGGCGGAGACGTTGGCGGAGCCATTATTGGCAACGTACGCGAACGTGCCGGTGGGATCGACCGCCACGCCCCAGGGCCCCGTGCCCGCCGCGAAGGGCGAACCCGCCACCGGCGTGAGCGCGCCGGTCGTCGCGTTGATGGTGTAAGCGGAAATTGAGGCAGAGCCAATATTGGTAACGTACGCGAACTTGCCGGTGGGATCGACCACCGCTCGTATGGGACTGCTGCCCGCCGCGAAGGGCGAACCCGCCACCGGCGTGAGCGCGCCGGTCGTCGCGTTGATGGTGTAGGCGGAGACGTCGTTGTCGCCCTCATTGGTAACGTACGCGAACTTGCCGCTGGGATCGACCGCCAATCCAGAGGGAAAGGTGCCCGCCGCGAAGGGCGAACCCGCCACCGGCGTGAGCGCACCGGTCGCCGCGTTGATAGTGTAGGCGGAAACGGTGCCATCGCTTAAATTGGTAACGTACGCGAACGCGCCGGAGGGATCGCACGCCACTGCAACGGGATTGATGCCCGCCGCGAAGGGCGACCCCGCTACCGCCGTGAGCGCACCGGTCGCCGCATTGATGGTGTAGGCGGAGACGCTGGCGGAGCCATTATTGGCAACGTACGCGAACGTGCCGGTGGGATCGACCTCCACTCCACGGGGACCGGTGCCCGCCGCGAAGGGCGAACCCGCCACCGGCGTGAGCGCGCCGGTCGCCGCATTGATGGTGTAGGCGGAGACGTTGGCGGAGCCATTATTGGCAACGTACGCGAACTTGGCGCTGGGATCGATCGCCAAGCCCCAGGGATTGGTGCCCGCCGCGAAGGGCGAACCCGCCACCGGCGTGAGCGCGCCGGTCGTCGCGCTGATGGTATAGGCGAAAACGTTGGCGGAGCCATTGGAAACGTACGCGAACGGGCCGGCCGGCGGAGGCGTTGGTGTTGGCGTAGGCGTTCGCGTTGGCGTCACGATCGGTGAATTTCCGCCCGGGCCGCTGCAACTCGCGGTCGCAACGGCGAGCACGGCCGTGGCGAGGAAAAACTTTCGAAAATGCATATCGATCATCATTTTAAGGGGTTCCTCTTTGGCAAGACGCGCGGCGCGCAGGCGTTCATACTGTGCGAAGCCTACGCGGCCTAAGCCGGCCCGCGTATGGGGGGAAACCCTACTTATCCCGACAGGCCCCCGGCCGGGGCCCTCGTAAGTTGGTTCCATGATCGAGCCTACGCGGAAGAGTCGTGTATTTATCGGGCGGCAAGCCGAGCTCGAGGCGCTTGAAGAGCGCCGGCGTTTGCTCGCGCGCGCCTCGGGTTCCGTGGTTCTCATTCGGGGTGAGGCGGGCGTCGGCAAATCTTGTCTGCTGCAGCGCTTTCTCGACGGCATTCCCAAAGGGCGCTCTCCCCTCGTTGCGCGGACGGAATGTCTGCAGTACGCGCCGCGCACGCTCGGGCCGTGGCGCGATATCGTCGCGAGGCTGGCGTCGGGAGCCGTCGTCGCAGCTGGAGACTTCGACGAGGTAACCGCACAGGCCGTCGCGTACCTAGCGCCGGCACACGCCAAGGTCGCGCGCGACGGGAGTCTTGGGAAGGCGGGGCTGCTCGCCGCCGTCGCGCGCCTGCTCTGGGAAACCGCGGCGAAGCGCGCGACGATCATCGCGATCGAGGATATCCACTGGGCGGACGTCGCTACCGTAGAAATGCTCGCGTTTCTTTCGGCTCGCGTGCGGAAGATGCGCGTGCTGATCGTTGCGACGCTGCGCGACGGTGAAACGCTGAGCGAGGACGCTGCGTCCGCGCTCGGCCGGATGCTGCGCGAGCCTTCGACGGTAGCGCTGAATCTCCGCGGTCTTTCCGACGAACAGATTCACGCGTTGCTCTTTTCCAACGGCTTCGACGCGCAACGAATTGGCACCGCTGCCATCGAGACGCTCGTCAAGCGCGCCGATGGGAATCCGCTCTTTGCCGAAGAGCTGCTGCGCGACGTACGGGCGCGCGGCGACCAGACCACGACGGCCGTTCCCACGTCGGTGCACGAGCTCGTCAAGGACATCTTGCACCAGCTCCCGAGCGGAACGCAACGCATCGTGCAACAGTCAGCCATCCTCGGCGAGCGCGTCAACCCCTCGTTGATTGCCAAGGTCATCGACGAGCCACTCGATCTTGTCGTCGCAGCGCTGTACGCGGCGCGCGATGCCGGCTTGCTCGTCGACGGGGATGACCGGCAGACACCGCTGCGCTTTCGGCACTCCCTAACCCGTGACGCCATCGTGACAGGAATGCTCGACGCTCAAGCAGAGCTAACGCACGAGCGCGCGGCGATCATGCTCGAACGTGCTCCGGAAGCGGATCGCGATCTTGCAGCATTGGCCTATCATTGGTGGGAAGCGAACAATCGCGAGAAGGTGCGCGAATACAGCGAGCGTGCCGGCGACGCCGCGTTCGAACTGAAGGCCTACGAGGACGCAACGCGCCATCTGGGACGCGCGCTCGATGTCGTACCCGACGAGGCGTCGCGGGCCCGCATATTCGGCAAGCTCGGGCACGCGGCACGCGCCCGCGGAGACTCGCCGCGTGCGGTCGACCTTTACTCCGCTGCGCTCGAACGATATCGTGCGTTGGGAGACGCAGAAGCCGCGGCGGACATCGTATCTTTCTTGGCCGTCGAGCGCAACAACGCCGGTGCGAGCTGGACGAAGATCGCGTGCATGCTCGAAGAGGCCGAGGCCGAGTTTAGCGACCGTCTCAGTCCGCTCGCGCTCGCGCGCCTGCGAACCGTGCACGCGCAGTTCCTCGTTTTCGACGGCAAGGTCGACGACGCGCTACGCAAGATCGATACCGTCGACCTTCGCCTTCCGCTCACGGCGCAGGTTCGCAGCATTATCTGGACGGTCCGCTCCGTGGTGAGCTGTCGGCGCAACGATGTCGACGGTTGGTCGCGCGCCGCCGACTCTTTGGCGAACGTGCGCGTGTCGACGGATGCATCGGCGCGCATCAACATTGCGACGATGGCTCTGGGATTGGGCGAGACCGGGCGCGCCATCGAGGAGGTCAACGACGCCGTAGAGATCGCGCGGCGGTGGAGGCTCGGTACGGCGTTGGCCCACGCGCTGTTTCTTCGTTCGAGTCTCGCATACGTGTGCGGGCGCATACCAGACGCCGGAAAAGACTTGGAGGAAGGCCTCGCGTCGCACGCCGATTCCATGCACGGATACGCAGCCTTTATTGCTCCGCTCATCGCGTTTGCCGGCGGCGATTTTCAAGACGCGCAGCGTGTCGCCGACTGGAAGCAGATCGAACGAGAAGGGAACGACGCGTCGTCCTACGAGTGGCAGCGTTTGAGCGCGACGGCCGCCGTCCTGACCGCCGCGCGAGGGAATCACGTTCGCGCCCGCGAGATTGCGTTGAGCGGGGTGTCCCGGTTGATCGATTCCTACGCCGCCGTTATCGCGCTTCCCATCGCAGCAAGCCTGATCGACGTTTCCGACGAACAGGCATTGACCGAAGTGGCTCAGCGCGTCTTCGGCGGTGCGCAACACGATGCCGCACGGGGCACGATCGCGCTCTCGAACGCTGTGTTCGCGCGCAAGAGTGGCAATGCCACGAGTGCCCGCGATGCCGGCGCGTTAGCCCGCGAAGCGTACGCGCGCATTGGATGGCACCTCTACGAAGCCATTGCGGCGCTGGTCGGAGGGGACATCGACGACGCGCGCGCGCAATTCCGCGCGATGCACGCGACCGGCGAATACGAACGCTGGATGCAAGCGCTTTCGCTAACAACCACGAGAGCGCCGGACTCGCCCCCGTTATTGTCGTCGCGCGAACGGTCGGTGGCGGACTTGATCGCATCGGGCGCATCGAACGCCGCGATCGCGCTGGAGCTGAGCATCAGCCAGAAGACCGTTGAGAAATATGTAACATCGATCTTCGTCAAACGTGGTTTCCGTTCGCGGGCGCAGATCGCGGCATTCGTCGCGGCCAACCGCAATTCGAAGGCGGGAAACCTTTAGCAGGTTACGCTCCGGCAGGCCCAGCCTCCGTAGTTTCCGCCGAACTCTTC
>JAJXWN010000021.1 GCA_021781595.1 bacterium
CAGAGTCGCGCGCCGCTGACAGGGATATCCCAGCGATGCATCTCGGCTAAGCGTGCGGGCAGCGGCTCGCCCTTTCCAAAAGCCGGATTACCGAGCGCGCCCAGATTACGCAGCAGCGCCGCGAAGTACAGCGCGTCGGCCTCTTCCTGCGAGAGCTCGGCGAGCCGCGCCATCGAGACCGCGAGCGATGCGATGCTCGGAGTCGCTTCGGGCGGGGATCCGGCGGCAGCATCGGCAACTGCCCCAAAGAGCGATAGCACGTCCGCTAGGGCCCCGGGTTCCGGGCTCGAATTGGCGCCTACACGCTCGAATAGCGTCATCGTCATCCATTCGTTTTACAATTGCCGTGCAGAAACCCTCACATATTACGAGTACCGGCGACGTTTCCATGGTGGACGTTTCCGGAAAGCCGCCAACGCTGCGAACCGCTCGCGCCCAAGCGCGCATCCGGATGAGCGCTGCCGCGCGCGCTGCGCTGGTGGCAGCGACGCTGCCCAAGGGCGATGCGTTCGTTACCGCACAGATCGCCGGGATCATGGCCGCCAAGCGGACCGCGGAGCTGATACCGCTCGCCCATCCGATTGCGCTCTCCAGCGTGGATGTTTCGTTCGCTTGGGATGAGGACGGCCTGCTGCGGGTCGAATCCGCGGCACGCACGACGGCACCGACCGGGGTCGAGATGGAGGCGATGGTTGCCGCCGCGGTGGCGGCGCTCACCATCTACGACATGACCAAGGCGCTCGACCGATGGATCGATATCGAGTCGGTGAGGCTGCTGGAGAAGACCGGCGGAAAATCCCTTCGGCAAGCTCAGGATGACAGGGGATGAGGAAGGGACGCGTCGCGTTGGTCGTGCTCTCTGACCGGGCCGCTGCGGGGCTGCGCGCCGACGGATCTCTCCCGGTTATGCGTGAGCGGTTGGGGGCCGCCTATGAGATCGTGCGCGAACGCATCTTGCCCGACGATGCCGGCGCGCTGCAGGCCGAGCTGATCGATGCGTGCGACGGCGGCATCGTCGATCTGGTCCTCACGAGCGGCGGGACGGGGCTCTCTCCTCGCGACCGCACACCGCAGGCTACCGAGGGGATCGTCGACTATCTGGTTCCGGGCATCGCCGAGGCGATCCGAGCGGCGTCGCTCCGCATCGTCAAGAGCGCGATGCTCTCTCGCGCCGTCGCAGGCGTGCGCAACCGGACATTGATCGTGAATTTGCCGGGCAGTCCCAAGGCCGTCGCGGAGGCGCTCGACGAGATTCTGCCGGTACTTCCCCACGCTCTCGCGCTGCTGGCCGACGAGGTCGTCGACGGCTAAGCGCATGGACTTCGGCCGGGCCCAAGCCTACCTGCTGGGGACGATCAACGAGACCGCTTCGCGCCGCGAGCCCCATCGGCTAGACCGCATGCGTGCCTTTTTACGCGAGCTCGGCGACCCGCAAGAATGTTACCCGACCGTTCACGTCGGCGGTACCAGCGGAAAGGGTTCCACGTCGACGATGATCGCCGCCGCCTTGCAGGCTTCGGGAGTGCGAACGGGTCTGCACACGAAGCCCCATCTGCGTTCGATGACCGAACGCGCGCGCATCGACGGCCTCTCTATCGCGCAGGAGCGCTTCGCCGAGCTGTTGACGGAGATGATGCCCGCGATCGAGCGGACGACGGCCGCCCACGGCCGGCCGACGTATTACGAAACGCTGCTGGCACTCGCGTTCGCGCATTTCGCGCGCGAGCGGGTTGGCGCAGCCGTCATCGAGGTCGGCATCGGCGGGCGGCTCGACGGGACCAACGTGCTGCGGCCGCAGGTCTGCATCATCACGAACGTGGGCCTCGATCATACCGAGATCCTAGGCGACACCTTGGAAGCGATCGCCGGCGATAAGGCCGGCATCGCCAAACCGGGCGTCCCGCTTGTCAGCGCGGTCGAGGATGCCGGAGCCCGGCGCGTCATCGAAGCGCGCTGCGCCGAAGTCGGTGCGCCGTTCGTTCACGTACTCGATGCGACGCGCGTCCTATCCAAGGACGAGCCGGGCTATGGGCAGGCCTTTGCGGTCTCCACCGCGCGCGCTCGATACGAGATCGCTCTTCCGGTGCTCGGGACGTTCCAGGAACGCAACGCGGCGACCGCGATTCTGGCGCTCGAGCAGTTAGGCGCGGAGCTGCGGCCTTCGCCGGATGCTGTGCGGCGGGGTTTGGCAAACGTCGTGATTCCGGGCCGCATGGAGTATTTTGCCGGTTTCCCCGGCGTCGTCTTCGACATCGCGCACAACCCGGACAAAGCCTCGCACCTGGCGGCGGCGCTCCGCTCGAAGTTTCCGGATCGCCGGTTCGCCTTCGTCATCGCCGTGAGCGAGGGCAAAGACGCGCGCGCTATCGTGCGCGCGTTCTCGGACCTGCGCGCCCGGTTCGTCTTCACCACGTTCGCTACGGCCGGGCGCGTCGCAACCAAGCCGCAGCGTTTGGCGAGCCTCGCGGAGGCCCAAGGCCTATGGGGAAGCGCAATCAGCGACCCATGCGAGGCGCTCGCGGTCGCACGGCGCAACGCGGCCGCCGACGAAATCATCGTCGTCACGGGCTCGACGTTCGTCGTCGCCGAGCTGCGGGAATGGTGGATCGAGAACGCGGTCGCTCGAGAGCCCGCGCGCTGACGTGGAAGCAACCGGCCGGGGAGCCCTGCGCCTGCGCGGCAGCGAACTGCGATGGGGGGTGCGGACCTACGTGATGGGGATCGTCAACGTAACGCCGGATTCATTCTCCGGCGACGGCCGCCCGCGCACCGGCGACGCCGTCGCTCACGCGATCGCGCAGGTCGAACGCGCGAGCGACCTGCTCGACATCGGCGCGGAGTCGACGCGACCGGGGCATACGGCAATCGACGAGGCGACCGAGATCGCGCGGCTCGTGCCGGTCGTGCGCGGAGTGCGCGCCCGGCTGCCGAACGCAATCATCTCTGCCGACACGTACAAACCTGCGGTCTTTCGTGCCGCGCACGAAGCGGGCGCCGACGTATTGAATTCGATCTGGGGGATGCCCGACGCGCTGCTGGCGGTCGCGGTCGAATGCGGCGCGCCCGTCGTCATCATGCATAATAAAGAAGAAGCCCGGTACGACGGCAATGCGATCGACGAAGTGCTCGCCTTTCTCGAAGGCGAGGCGCATCGTGCGGTGCGCGCGGGCATTCCGGCAGAATGCGTCATCCTCGATCCGGGGATCGGCTTCGGCAAGACCGCCGAACAAAACGTCGCGGTGTTACGCGGCCTGCCGCGCTTGACGGCGTTGGGGTTTCCGACGCTCTTGGGAACCTCGCGCAAGTCGACCGTCGGGCGCCTGACGGGGCGCGCACCTCAGGAGCGCATCTACGGAACCGCCGCCACGCTCGCACTCGGCATCGCCGCCGGTATCGACGTCGTGCGCGTGCACGACGTCGCGGAGGCGTGCGACGTCGTGCGGGTAAGCGACGCACTGGTACGCGATTGGAGGCCCGACGGATGGACCGCATAACGCTGCGCGGCGTACGCGCCTACGGCCGGCACGGCGCCAACCCCGGCGAGCGAGAGCGCGAGCAGCCCTTCGATATCGAGATAGCGCTCGAGATCGACTTACGGGCGGCACAGCGCAGCGACGAGCTCGGCGATACGATCGACTACGATGCGCTACGCCGGGCGCTGGTCGAGATCGTCGAGTCCACGTCGTTTTTCTTGCTGGAGGCGCTGGCCGGCGCGCTCGCTACGGCCGTCTTCGCCGACGCGCGCGTGCGAAGGATCGAACTCTCAGTCGCGAAGCCGGGGCTTCTGGAAGGTGCGACGCCCAGCGTGACCTTGCGCCGCAAGAATCCGCGCTACCGCACGCCGTTCGCCCCGTAGGTGGGCTGCGCCGCAGTCGGAGTCGGTTCGAACCTCGGCGAAGCGGAGGCCAGCGTTCGCGCGGCCATTGAGGCGCTCTCGGCGGCGGGCCGGATCGTGCGCGTTTCGAGACTTTACAAAACGCGTGCCTGGGGCTTCACGCGGCAGCCCGATTTCATCAACGCCGTCGTGCTTCTCGAGACCGATCTCGCTCCGCGCGCGTTGATGACTGCGCTGCAGCACCTCGAGCGCCGCCTGGGCCGCCGGCCGAACTTCCGCTGGGGCCCGCGCACGATCGACCTGGATATCCTGACCTACGACGACGCGCGCGTGGACGAGCGGGACCTTCAGATACCGCACCCGCAGTTATACGAGCGAGCCTTTGCGCTGGTCCCGCTCGCCGAGGTCGACCCGCGGTTCGCGGCGGCACGCGACGCGCTGCCGGAGCGCGAGCTCTACGGCGTCTCCCCGCTTTAGATGGGATGCCGGAGTTGAGAGGTTACCGCACCGCAGCCGGCTAGGCAGTTCTTCGGGCAAAGAGGGGCGAAACGGTAGCGCTCATGCCCGAAGACCTCTCCCCCGCCGGCGCCTACCCCGGTCCCCCCGCCTTGCGCGTCCGGGCCCTGGCCGAGGCCTTTTCAGCGACCGATCTCATCCGGCTCCGCATCGAGGGCCCAGGCCGCGATGCGGTGGAACTGCGGCGATCGACCCGAGTCCCGGCCGCCTCGGCGGGGGCTGCGCCGGTCGAACCGGAGAGCGGATCGCCGATTCAGATCGCTGAGGTCAAGGCCGACCTCGTCGGGATATTGCATCTCGGCCGTCCCGCGCCGGCCGAAGGTCAAGAGGTCGACGCCGGCCGCGAGCTCGCCTACGTCGAGGCGTTGGGGATACGCAACCCAGTGCGGGCTTCGGGGAGCGGGCGCATTCGTACGGTTGCGTGCCGGGACGGTCAGGCCGTCGAGTACGGCCAAGTCCTCTTTGAGATCGACCGGAGCTAGCCGGGACGATGTTCAAGAAAGTCTTGATTGCCAACCGCGGCGAGATCGCGCTTCGCATCAACCGTGCGTGCCGGGAACTTGGCGTGCATACGGTTGCCATCTATTCCGAAGCCGACCGCACGTCGTTGCACGTGCGGCACGCGGACCAGGCTTTCTGCGTCGGTCCGGGTCCGGTGGCGCGCTCGTATCTCAACATTCCAAACATCATCTCGACCGCTCTGATCACCGGTTGCGACGCCATTCATCCGGGGTATGGGTTTCTCTCGGAGAGCGCGCGGTTCGCGCAGATCTGCGATGACCACGGCATAACGTTCATCGGCCCGAAGCCTAGCGTCATAGCGGCGATGGGTGATAAAGCGACAGCCAAGCGCGTCATGAGCGAGGCCGGGGTCGCCACGACCCCCGGTACGGATATCCTCGCTTCGGTGCGGGAAGCCGCCGGCGCTGCCGAGAGTATCGGCTACCCCGTGTTGCTGAAAGCCACCGCAGGAGGCGGCGGAAAGGGGATGCGCGCAGTCAACGTCCCCGAGGAGTTGGAACGGGCTTACGCGAGCGCAACGGCCGAGGCGGAAGCGAGTTTCAAAGACGGCCGGGTGTACATGGAGAAATTGATAGTTCGGCCGCGCCACATCGAGGTTCAGGTGCTCGCCGACAATTACGGCGCGATCGTCCACCTGGGAGAACGCGACTGCTCCGTGCAGAAGCCGTCGCATCAGAAACTGATCGAAGAAGCGCCGGCGGCGAACCTGCCGGCAAAGACGCGCGACGCGGTGCAGGCGATGGCGGTCCGCGCGTGCGCGCACGTCGGGTACACCAATGCCGGAACGCTCGAGTTCCTGGTGAGCGGCGAGCAGATCTATTTCATGGAGATGAACACGCGCATCCAGGTCGAGCATCCGGTGACCGAGATGGTCTATAACATCGATCTGGTGAAGGAACAGATTCGCATGGCCGCGGGCGAACCGCTCGGCTACGTTCAGGGCGATCTGCGTCCGGCCGGTCACGCGATCGAGTGCCGCATCAATGCCGAGGACGCGCGCAACAATTTCGCGCCGGCTGCCGGAACGCTCGAGCACGTGGTTTTCCCAGGCGGCCCCGGGATTCGGGTCGACACGCACGTCTATTCGGGCGCTGCCGTACCGCCCTTCTATGATTCGATGATCGCGAAGGTGGTCGCGTTCGGCGAGACGCGTGATGCGGCCATCACGCGGATGGAGCACGCGCTACGCGAAACGGTCGTTGAAGGAACGCCGACGACGATCGGGCAGTGTTTGGAAATCCTCGCCACGAAGCGCTTTCGCTCGGGCGACTACGACATCGATTTTCTGCCGAGCCTCCTGCACGCCGCACCGGTCGCGTAGGGGAACCAGCAAGCATGCCGTCGCGTCGCATGGCTCGCGAACTCGCGCTGCAGGCGCTGTTCAGCATTGAAATCGGTCGCCGCGACGTCGCCGAAGTACTTGACGAATACTTGGCCTCATACGGCGAGAGCGAGCAACGCCTTTTCGTGAAAGATCTGGTGCTGGGTACGTTGGAGTACGCCCGCGAGAGCGATCTCACCGTAGGCCCGCTGCTCGAAGGATGGAGCGTGGACCGGCTGCCCACGATCGATCGGCTTCTGTTACGCATGGGGACGTTCGAGTTGCATCACCGCCCCGCGATGCCGCGGCCGGTCGTCATCAACGAAGCGGTCGAACTCGCGAAGAGGTACTCGACGGAAGGCTCGGGGCGGTTCGTGAACGGCGTGCTCGCTGCCGTCGTCGCGGTCGCACTGCAAGGTGCCGATGCCAAAGCGTAACCCGAACGGGGGGCGATGGAGGCGCGTGGTGCGCTTCGCGCTCGTCGGGACGCTGCTGCTGACACTCTTCGCCGCCGGAACGGTCGCCGGCATCGTGGTAGCCTACTCACGCAATCTTCCCAACATCAACCGCATGGCGGATTTCCAGCCGGCACGGTCGACGCGCATCTACGCCCGCGACGGGCAGCTGCTCGCGACGCTCTACACGCAAAACCGCATCGTCGTGCCGATCGGACGCATCCCGAATCTCGTGCGCGAAGCCTTCGTTGCGAACGAGGACCACAGTTTTTACTATAATGACGGCGTAGACTTCGAAGGCATCGCGCGCGCGGCGATTGCGGATCTTACGCACCGGCAGTTCCAGGGCGCTTCGACCATCACGCAGCAGCTGGCGCGCGGGCTGTTCCTCAGCGACGAGATTTCGATCTCGCGCAAGATAGAAGAAGCGCTGTTGGCCATGGAGATCGAACGCTATTACACCAAGGACGAGATCCTCGATCGTTATCTCAACTTGATCTATCTGGGCGCGGGAGCCTACGGCGTCGACGCGGCCTCGCACACGTACTTCGGCAAGAGCGTCTCGAACCTGACGCTCGGGCAGGGCGCGCTTCTGGCCGGCTTGGTGGCTGCGCCATCGGACTACTCGCCGTACGTCGATTTGAAACTCGCGCGAGAACGCGAGCGGCACGTTCTCGGGCGCATGGTTGCGAGCGGATACGTCACGCGCGCTCAGGCTGCCGCGGCCTTCGCCGCCCCGCTCGGTTTGATCGGCGCGCGGCCGCAGGGGCTCGCGAGTTATCGCGACCCGTGGTTCACAACCTACGTGATAGCGAAGATCGAGAAGGCGTTCGGCACGCGTGAGCTCTACGAAGGCGGTCTCCAAGTCTATACGACCGTCGATCCGCATCTGGAACGGATCGCGCAGCGTCAGATCGATTGGGGAATCGCTGCCGCCAAAGCCGAGGGAATCAATGCCCATCAGGGCGCGCTGGTCGCCATCGCGCCTGCGACCGGTCAGATTCTGGCGATGGTAGGCGGCACGAATTTCTCTATCGACAACCAATTCAACCGTGCGTGGCAAGCGCGGCGGCAGCCGGGTTCGTCTTTCAAGGTCTACGTGTATACCGCGGCGATCGACAGCGGCATGCCGCCGTCGACGATCATCGACGATTCACCGGTGAGCTACCCGGCAGGGAACGGGCAGATCTGGTCGCCTCACGACGACGACGACCGATTCATGGGGCCGATAACGCTGCGCACGGCGCTGGCGCTGAGCCGTAATGTCGTCGCCGTCAAATTGCTGCAGCGGGTAGGCATCGGCCGGGCGATCGAGTACGCACACCGCATGGGCGTCAAGTCCCCGCTCGATGCCGATCTGTCGCTGGTCTTGGGAACGTCCGTGGTTACGCCGCTCGACCAGGCCAGCGGCTATCAAACGCTGGCCAACGAAGGCGTGCATATCGATCCGACGGCGTTGACGGTCGTGCGCGACTCGCTCGGTAACGTCGTTCTCGACGATCGCTATCCGCATCAGACCGAGGTCGTGAGCGCCGGTACCGCCTATATCATGGATACGATGCTCGAAGACGTCATCGAGCATGGGACCGGCTACCCAAACGCGATCATCGGCCGTCCCGCTGCCGGCAAAACCGGTACCACGTCGGATTTTCGCGACGCATGGTTCGTCGGGTACACGCCCGATCTCGTAACGGCGGTTTGGATCGGCAACGACGACTATTCGCCGATGAACGAGTCTTACGGCGGCGACATCCCGGCGCGCATCTGGGCACGCTTCATGAAAGCGGCCCTTGCCAAGGTGCCCGAGCACCGTTTCCCGTTCCCCACGGGCGAGGTCGTGAAGGCTCCGTCGTGCGGCGGCGGATACGAATACTATCTCGACGGCACGCAGCCGGAGGCACCGTGCCCGCACACGCCCGCACCGCGGTCCACGGGGGCGCCTGCGACTCCGAGTGCCGCCGCGAGCTCTGCGCCGACGCCGCCTTCGGCCACGCAACCCCCCAACAGCGTCGGGGACGGCACGCATTACATCCTGCTCGGCTCCCCGCAACCGAAGGCGTCGCCGCGGCCATGAGCGGCGCACCTGCCGGGAGGGTCGAGTCCGTCAGCCGCGTGGTAGCCTACATCGGACGGATCGTTGCGCAGAACAAGACGCTGGCCGGCCTGCTCGTACGCGGCGAAGTTTCGGGCCGGGCGCGCTCCACCGCGGGAAACGTCTACTTCGATCTCAAGGAAGATACCGACATCCTCAAGTGCGTCGTGTGGTCGAGTAACGCCGGCGCGCTGCCGCCGTTCAAAGACGGCGACGAAGTAATCGCCGGCGGCGATTTCGGCACCTACGCGCAACGCAGCACGTATCAGCTGTACGTCACATCGCTCGAGCATACGGGCCTCGGCAAGCTGTACCTGCAGTTTGAAGCGCTCAAGGAGCGCTTCCGCGCCGAAGGACTGTTCGATGCCAAGCGCAAGCGGCCGATGCCCGCGTTCCCTCTGCGAGTGGCGCTGGTCTCCGCCCGCGCCAAGGGGGCGGAGGACTTTCTTACGACGCTGGCGCGCCGCGCGCCGCAGATCGTCGTCGAGTTCGTCGAGACCCGCCTGCAAGGTGAGAATGCGGAGTACGAGATCGCTGCGGCGATCGGCGCGGCATCGCGGATGGACGTCGATGTGATAGTCGTCGCGCGCGGAGGCGGCTCCTATGAAGACCTGTTTCCGTTCAATCTCGAGCCGGTCGTGCGCGCGATCGTCGAATCCACGCGCCCCGTGCTCTCGGCGATCGGCCACACCGGCGACGTTCACCTATGCGATCTGGTCGCGGACCGCGCGTGCGAGACGCCCTCGAATGCCGCGCACTACTTCGGCGAGATTCGCGACTCGTTCGTGCAACTGCTCAATCGCCTCGCCGTGCGCTTGTACCGCGCCGTGCGTGCACTGGCGACCGGGCGGGCGCAGAGCTACGACGCCGCGTCCGGATCGCTGCGGCGCGTCGCGCAGCGGTATGCCGATGCGCGCCGGCAGCGACTGCTGCTCCTGGAGCGCCGCCTCGACACGCAGACGCCGCTGATGCGGGTCGCGCAGCGTGCCGGTCGCGTGAACCGCGCCGTATCGCGGCTGCGTGCCGCAGCCCAATACGCGCTCGCTCCCGCGGCGCGGCGCTTCGCAACGGCGCGACGAGACCTCGAGCAGGAGCGCGGACGCGCGCTCGCGGACGCGAGGCAGCGGCTCGGACTTGCCGACGTGCGGCTGGCAAGCAGCGATCCAAGCGCTCCGCTGGAACGCGGCTACGCGATCGTCGCGGTTGCCGGGCGCGCTTTGCGCAGCGCGGCCGGCGTCGTTCCCGGCGAGACGATCGAGGCGCGGCTGAGGCACGGGACGCTCGCCGCGCGTGTCGAACGGGTCATCCTCGATGACTGAACCGGCGGGGGGCGCCTTCGAGCAGAGAGTGCAGCGCCTCGAATCGATCGTCAAAGAGCTCGAGGCCGGGAGCGTCGAGCTCGACCGGGCCGTCGCTCTCTTCAAAGAGGGCAAGGCGCTGGCGCGCGAATGCGAGTCGCTGTTGAAGGTCGCCCAGGAACAGATCGATCGGGCGATGGAGTCCGGCGCCGCGCCGAGCGCGGATCCGGTTGCCGGAGAAGAGGTCCCCTTTTAGCTGCTAGCTGCCGTTCTTGCGTTCGGAGGAATACCCATGCCGATCTTTGCCGCCGCGCCGCCCGTTCGCGTATCCGCCCCGGGCGGGTTCGACTACGTCGCCGTAGACGCGCGCCGAGGGCGCGTCTACGCCGCCGACGCCGGAACCCACGGACTGCTCGTCGTGAATGCCGCGACCGGGAAGGTTGTCGGTACGGTGCGCGTGGGGCGGATGCACGGCGTCGCCGTGAACGAGGCGAGCGGGAACGTCTATACCGGGGATCACGCCGGTGCAATCTCGGAGGTCGATCCCACGACGATGAAAGAGATCCGGCGCGTCAAGGTGGGTGGTCCGGTCGACGCGATCGCCTACGATCCCGGGATGCATCGCATCTATGCGGACGAAGACGACGGCAACCGCCTGTTCGTCGTCGATTCGCGAACCTTCAAATCTGTTGCTACGGTGGAGTTGCCGGGGCACAAACCCGAATATCTAGCGGTCGACCCCAAGACGCACGACGTCTACCAAAACATCGCGAACCTCAGCGAGATCGTCGTCATCGACCCTCACAGTCTCAAGATCGTGCGCACGATCCGGACGCCCGAGCTCCGCAACAACCATCCGCTGCAGTACGATCCGGCATTCGACGAGCTGGTGGTGGCCGGCGAGAACCGAAAACTCTCGGTCTACGATTCGGCCGGCCGGCATCGCTGGACGATCGGCCTCGCGGGCTGGGTCGACCAGTGCAACCTCGACCCGCGCGATCATATGCTCGCATGCGCCGGGAAGAACATAACTTTAGTCAAGCTCGCGGCGCGCTCGGCACCCGTCGTCCTCGCGAAGCGCTACGTCTCACCGGGATTACACTCGCTGGCAATCGATCCGAAGACGGGCGATATCTGGGCGGTCTGGAGCGCACCGAACGGCTCATTCATTCAGCGCTTCGCCTATCGCGCGAAGTGACGGTGTAGGTGTAATGGAACTTTGAGGCGTTTGGCCTAGGAAGATTCACTTCCGCCGGATAAGTGTCGCGCGGTACATGTCGCAATTAAGAAGATAACGCGGCTCTTTGAGGAGGACACTATGCGAAGTTTCGCAGGCGGTGCAGCGCTTTCCGTCATCGCACTCTTCGCCGCCGTCGCACCCGCGATGGCGGCCCAATCGCCTGGCGCAACTCCTAGTCCGTCGCCGAGTCCCGCACCGTTACGGATCATCGAGTCCGTAAAGGTAACCGGCGCCTCGGCCTCGCGCCAGGAGCAGTTCAAATCGTCGTTCAGCGGTTCGGTACTCGACCACGCAGACATCCGCGAGCTCGGGCCGCAGGAGAGCATGCAGAGCATTCTCTCTAGCAAGCCCAGCGTGCAAGTCTTTGGCTTCGGCGGGAGCCCCTACGTGCGCTCGCACTTTTCGTTCCGTGGTTTTACCGGCGGCCAGTTCGGCGAAACGATGGACGGCATTCCGCTGAACGGCCTCTTCAACGGAGGCGTCAGCAACTCGGCGTCGCAGCGAAATGCAACGCCGTTCGTCACGAGCCTGTTGAACAGCGTCAACATCTACCGCGGCGTGAACGACCCGCAGCACACCTCGATCGACTCGCTGGGCGGCAGCGTCGCGTACCATCTGATCGACCCGACCAACACGCCCTCGACCAGGCTGACCTACAATGTTGGATTGGGCGGAGACGCGTTCATCCAGACCGGCCCGACGGCCCTCTTCGGGACCAAATTCGCGATCGGGCTTGGAAGTGACTACTACCGGGGCTTCCAGAGCGACGTTCCCGATTCCAACCGGTACGTCTATATCAATGGCGTGGTCCCGCTCAAGGGGCACAATTTTCTGCGGTTGATCTACAGCCGGGATCAGAATGTGGGATACGTTCCGCACGACGTGCCGATCGACAACATTCCGACGGCGGGCTACCCTCCCTACTCCATTCAGAATGGCGGCATCGGTTTTCAATGGCCTGCGTCGCAGACCTATTCATTCAATACGGCCAACGTGAGCCTGGCGATCGTCGATTTCGCGCACGAATTTTCGCCGCGGTTCACCACGCGCCTCACGTTTTTCAGATACGACACGAGCTACCACCGCATGTCGTACACCAACGCCAACGACTTCTATCTGCCGAACAGCCCATTCGCCCCGACCTTCGCGCAGCCGTACATGAACGGCACGATTTCGAGCAATCCGGCGGATTTCGCGTTCCACTTGTACCGGAACGGCGACCAGCGCAACGGCTACGTCTTCCGCGGGGTGTATAACACGTCGTCGGAAAACTCAATCGTCTTCGGCTCGCAGTACGAGCACGGCTATGAGATCAGTCAGGAGTACTGGGGCGGGACGCTCAACTTCACACCACTGAACGGCACCAACGATGCGTGGAACCAGCCGGGCGATCGCAACTCTCGGGTCGAGTACGTGGAAGACAAGTTCCACAGCGGGAAGTTGCTTGTCAACCCGGGCATCCGGTTCGATAACGTGGTGACGGTCGAATACACGCCCACGGTGGGATACTTCTACAGCACGCCCTTTGCCGTCGGGAACACCTACAACTTCACGGAACCATCTGTCGGTGCACGCTACGCCTTCAACAACAACCTGGTTGCCTACGCGGGCTTCGGACAGAGCGCTAAGCCGCCCGAGATCTCGGCATACTACAACGACGTACTCGACCAATATACCGGGCGAGTCGCGCCGTTGGTCGTTCAGCCCGAGTATTCCCTCGACATGGACTTCGGCCTACGTGGGAAGATACACGGCATGGATTGGACCGTGGACGCGTATAACGATCGCTTCAACAACACGTTTTCGAGCGCGCCCGCCTCGGTAGCGTATTACATCGGGCTCGGCGAAACGCCGGCGCAAGCGCAGACGTCTGCCGCAAGCGGTGCAATCACGCTCACGACGAACGCTGGGAATGCCCGTTATAAGGGCTACGAGCTCTCGGTGAGCCACATTCCGCTGATCGACGCACCGCGCAATCTCTTCGGCTACTTCAACGTGTCGCAGAACAGCGCCGAGTACATCTCCTCATACACGTCGTCAGCCGGCGCGTCGGTCGCGCCGGGCGTGCTCGTGCCGTACACGCCGAATCATCTCTGGAACTTCGGCATGTACTACCGGGGCGCGCGCGTGAGCGGAAGGCTCGGCGTGCATATCGTCGGGCCCCAACAGATCTTCGACAACACGACAGGTGCGCCGTCGACGGTGGCCTTGCCGACGTACTCGGTCATGGACGGGTATCTCTCGATGGACCTGGATCCGTCGGGAGCCTATCAGTTGGAGCTGAGTGGAACCAATCTGCTCAACGACCAAGGCGAGGTGTTCAGTTACATCAGCAGCGCGTTTACCGACGTCAACGGTAACACGGTGCCGGTACAGGTCGGCATGCCACTGGGGCCGCCGTCGTTCTTCTTGAGCGTCACGCACAAGATGCCGTGAGCCGGTAGGCGTTCGTGATGCCGTAGGCCCGAGCAACGGTGGGTTGCTGAAATAGACCGGCACCCACCTGGGTCCCGCTGCAACGCCCGGAGAAGCGGTCGAGCATGGCGGTAGAGCGTTTGGATGGCGTGGTTGCGGAGCTGTCGGGACTCACCCGCTCTCAGGCGCGCAGCCTGATCATGGAAGGCCGCGTGCGCGTCGACGGGGAGCCGGCCACAAAGCCGGGACATCGCGTACCTGCGGGCGCAAACGTCGAGATCGAGCGGCCACGCCGGTTCGTCAGCCGCGGCGGCGAGAAACTCGAATACGCGCTGGAGGCCTTCGGGATAGAGGTGCGAGGCCGCGACGCGCTCGATGTCGGCGCCTCGACCGGCGGCTTCACGGACGCTCTCCTGCAGCGCGGCGCGGCGCGCGTCACCGCGGTCGACGTCGGCTACGGGCAGCTCGCCTGGCGCTTGCGCAACGATCCGCGCGTGGCGGTGATGGAGCGAACGAACTTTCGCCATCTTTCCGACGGCGCGTTCCCCGGGGGCTTCGACCTGGTCGTCGTCGACGCGTCGTTCATCTCGGTGCGCACGATCGTCGCGCGTGCGCTCGGATACCTGCGTCCCGGTGGCGAGATCGTGGCGCTTGTCAAGCCGCAGTTCGAGGCCGGCCGGGAGCGCCTGGGCCGTGGGGGCGTGGTGCGCGATCCGCAAGTACACCGTGCGGTCTTGCGCGAAGTCCGGGATGCTATGAAGGCTTTAGGGCTCTCCGCCGTGGCGCTGGTCGCCTCTCCGCTCCGCGGTCCGGCCGGGAACCGCGAGTTCCTGGTGCAGATTCGGCGTGAAGGCACGCCTCTGAACGACCACGCGATCGACGCGGTCGCCGGCGAGGCGGCAGACTAATGGAGACCGTCGAGGTCACCCAAAAGACCGTCGCGCTGTACGTCGACGTCAACCGAGAGAATGCGCGCGCGATCGCGGCCCGCGTCGCCGAACGGTTTCGCGCGCGGGGATACGGCATCGCGCTCTGCCCCGGTTGCGACGGGCTGACGCTCGCGACCGAGGGCGCGCGGCTTCGCAATGCCGCGCTGCTGATCACAGTCGGCGGCGACGGCACGCTCCTGCGGGCCGCGCGCCTGGCCGTGGACGACGGCATCCCGCTGCTCGGCATCAACACGGGCCGCCTCGGCTTCCTGACGGAGTTCGACGAAGACGACGCGCGCATCGACGATCTGCCGCAGGCGCTCGAACGGGGGCTGGAGATCGAGGAGCGCGTGGCGCTTCAAGCGGCGTACGACGGCCGCACGCACTTCGCGCTGAACGACGTCGTTGCAAGCAAAGGCGGTCTCTCACGCATCGTGCAGTTCGGGCTACGCCTGAACGACGAGGACGCCGTGCACATTCCGGCCGACGGCATCTGCGTCGCGACGCCGACCGGATCGACGGCCTATTTTCTTTCGGCGGGCGGATCGATCATCTCCCCGTGGGTCGAAGCGTTCGGCATCGTACCGCTGCTGCCGCACACGCTCTTTTCGCGGCCGCTGATCGTTCCGACGACCTCGCGAATCGTCGTGAGTTGTGGATCCGAGATCGCGGGCGCGCACCTCCAGTGCGACGGTGGTCTGGTCGCGGAGCTTTCGCCCGGTGCCAGCGTCGTGATCGAGCGGTATCCGAGAGCGGTGCGTTTCGCTCGCACCTCTCGCTTACACTTCTACGAGCGGTTGGAGCAGAAGATGCGCTGGGGCGTTTCGATCAAGCAAGGGGACCGTGCCCGGTAGCCTGCGCCGGCTGACCATCGAGGACTACGGCTTGATCGCTCGCGCGCAGATCGAGTTTGCCGCGGGGGCCACGATGTTCACCGGCGAGACCGGATCCGGCAAGACGATGGTGCTCGGCGCGCTCGGCTTCGTGCTGGGCGATCGCGCCGGTGCCGGCGCGGTGCGCCGCGGCGCACCGCGCGCCGTCGTAACGCTCGAGTTCGAACCCTCGGATCCGCTGCGCGAGCGGCTGGGGCGCGACGGGTACGAACTCGACCCGGGTGAAGATGCGGTGCTCGCGCGCGAACTGAGCGAGAACGGCAAGTCGGCGCTGCGGCTCAACGGTCGCCCGGCGACGGCCGCGTACGTGCGCGAGATGGCGACGTCGATCGCCGACGTGGTGGGCCAGCACGACGCGCAGCGCTTGCTCGCGCCGGCCTATCAGGTCGAGCTGCTCGATCGTTTCGCGGGCGATCCGGCGGAGCGCGCCCGCGAGCGCGTCGCCGCGGCGCACGAGAGCGTGCAGGCGCTCGCGCAGCGGCTGCACGTGCTCGACGGAGACGAACGGCGTGCGGAGGAACAACTCGCCTTCGCTCGCTTTGCGCTCGACGAAATCGAGAAGAGTGCGCCGGCGGCAGGCGAAGAGGAGCCGCTGATGCGGCGGCGCCACCTCCTCGACAACGTCGAGCGCGTCGCGAGCGCCCTGCGAGCCGCACACCAGGCGCTTGCCGGAGGAGAGTCGTGCGCGGGTGACGCGCTCGGTGACGCCTCGGCAGCGTTGCGCGGTATCGCCGAGATCGGCGGCAATTTGGCCGAGATGGCCGGGCAGGCGGCGGCGCTGCAGAGCGAAGCGAACGACCTCTCTCTACGCGTAGCGCGGGAGTTGGAGTCGACGGAGTTCGACCCGGCGGATCTCGAGAAGATCAACGCGCGGCTCGACGTGCTCGACCGCCTCAAACGCAAGTATGGCGGCAGCATAGAAGCGGTATTGGCATCGGCAGCGGAGTTTGCGAGCACGGTCGAACTGTGCGGCGATCGCGGCGAGCGCCGCGCCCAGATTCGTGCCGAACTCGATGCCGCGCGGGCGCAGCTTCGCGAAGAGGCCGCCGAGCTCGCGCGCCTTCGCCGTGCGGCGGCCAAGCATCTGCGCGGCGCAATGCTGCCGGAGCTCGCCGACCTAGCGCTGCCCTCGGCTCGCTTCGACGTCCGTTTCGAAGTGTTGCCGGAGATCGGGCCGGGCGGCGCCGAGCGCCTCGAATTCGTGTTCGCCGCGAACAAGGGCGAGCCGGAGAGCCCGCTCGCGCGCATCGCCTCGGGCGGAGAGCTCTCGCGCGTGCTGTTGGCGCTCGTCGTCGTGCTCGCGGCTTCGCGCGAGCCTACGGCGCTGGTCTTCGACGAGATCGATACGGGAATCGGCGGAGCGACTGCCACCGCGGTAGGCGTCCGTTTGGGCCGTCTCGCGACCGCGGCGCAGGTCGTCTCCGTGACGCACCTCGCGCAGATAGCTACTTGGGCGGACTGCCACTACGTACTTGAGAAGATCGAACGGCGTGGCGGAACGACGATCGAGCTTCGGCGAGCCGATACCGTGCCGGAGCGTACCTCAGAACTTGCGCGAATGCTCTCCGGCGAGGCG
>JAJXWN010000022.1 GCA_021781595.1 bacterium
CGAGCATCGCCGCCACGCTGCTGCCGCTGGAACGCGGGGTAGAGAGCAGCGTCATCGTGGCGCTGCTGACCGGCAGCGCCGACCGCTGGTCCGCGATGCACGCGTCGGCACCGGCCTTTACGCACAACGTCCCCCGACCGTGCCGCGCGCCGCAGGCACGCGACGACCGGTACGAGCCGCGCCTCTTCCGTTCCGGCGAGGTGGTGCAGCCGCGCGGCATGCGCGCGACCGTGCCCTCACCGCGCAATGCCCCGCCCGACCCGCGCGCCCTGCGCCGATCGGCACCGGCCGCCAATCACGTGCTTTCGCAGACGGTGCGGTCGACGCCGTCGCTGGTTTCAACGCAGAGCACCGTGACGAATAACGCCTCGGCGACCGGCGTCAATCGGTGGTGGACGTACGAGGAAGGCAGCGTTCCGGGCGTAGGGCGCTTCATGGTCAACGTCGGCAACGGCAACCTGCTCGTACAGGCCGACGACGTCGACGTGAAAGAGCGCGGCATCGATCTGGCGTTCCAGCGCACCTACAATTCCACGAGCCGGCACGACTACGCCAACACCGATCAGAGCACGCCGTCGGTCTTCGGCAACGGCTGGACGAACACGTTCGACGCGCACATCGCCTCGTACAACAGCGACCAGACGCTGAGCGTCTACGACATCGACGGCGCGCGCTACGACTACACGAGCAACGGCAGCGGCGGTTGGACTCCGCCGCCGGGCATGCAAGGCACGTCGCTGGCCTGGGACGGCGGCTGCGGCTACTACTGGACGAAGAAGACGGGGACCGTCTACTACTTCTGGGCGCCCAACTACAGCGGCTGCGCCGGTGCGGGGACGGCCGATGACGGCTACAACGGCCGGCTCTACATGATCTACGCACGCAACCACAATAGTTGGGTCCGCTTCAACTACTCATGGCTGAACGGCAACGCGAGCAGCATCGCCAACCTCACGCAGATGAGCGCCGTGCACGCCGACGGGCAATCCCTGACGCTGAACTTCGCGCTGGTCAGCGGTTACAACGAACTGGCGAGCATCACGCGCCCGGACGGCGCGGTCATCAATTACTACTACGATACCACGGGCGACCTGACCGAGGTCGACCGGCCGGGGAACAACGCGGCCGCCGTGATTCCGCAGACCTACGCCTACCAGGGGACACACCAGGTGGTGAACGTGGCCAGCCCGCGTTACGTGCTCTCGCAGCGCGCCTACGGAACCGCGCAGGAAGGGAACGTCACCTCGTTCGGCTACGACGGGTCGGGGCGCCTCATCCAAGCCTACGATTACGGGATCGTGAACTTCACGCCCGCAGACGGGACAGGGGTCGCGCTGCAGCCGGCGGTCGCGACGGGCTTGCAGACGTGGTATGCGCAGACCTTCTCGGGATACGGCAGCGGCACGACCAGCCTGACCGACACGGACGGTCACGCGACAACCTGGTCGTACGATACCTTGGGGCGCGTGACGCAGACGCAGGCCTGGACCGGATCGCTGTGGCTGGTCACCAGCGCGAGTTGGGATGCGAACAACAATCTCACCGCCGCGACCGATGCCCGCGGCAACGAGACGGACTACGCCTACGACACGAACGGCAACGCGATCGCGGTCGCGCTCCCGAGCGTGACGACCAGCGAGGGGACCTTCCGCCCGACCAGCCTCTATTCGTACGACGGCAACGACAACCCGACGGCGTACTGCGATCCGGTCTACACCCACAGCCTCGGCAGGGACTGGACCGGGAACCCGGGGACGAGCGATGCGTTGTGCCCGGCAACCACCGGTGCGACGCGCCTGTCTTGATCGTATCCAAGCTACGAACCATTTGGCGAGCTCTCGACGTTGACGACGCCAGCACGCACCAGCGCGACGAGATCGTCTTTCTCATCACGCCCCACATCCTTGGCCCGAAGGGAACCGCTGCGCCGCGCACGCCCTAACGAGCGGGCGTAACGCCTAAGACCCTTGGGCCCGCCGCTCTTATGGGAGAGGCGGCGGCGCACTTCTCGGTTAAGCGTATGGGGTGTTCAGATATCTCACCGCCGGCGAATCCCACGGGCCGGCACTGGTCGGCATCCTCGACGGCTTGCCGGCGCGCCTCAAACTCGACGTCGAACGCATCAACGCGGCGCTCGCCCGGCGGCAGGGCGGTTACGGGCGCGGCGCCCGCATGAAGATCGAGCGTGACGAGGTGGAGTTTCTCGCCGGCGTTCGCGGCGGTCTTACGCTCGGGTCGCCGATTGCGGTCGTCGTGCGCAATCGCGATTACGAGAACGTGCGGGCCGTGATGGATCCGCTCCACGGCTCCGGAAAGCCGATTACCAACCCCCGGCCCGGGCACGCCGATTATGCCGGCGCGCTGAAGTACGGCGAGCGGGATCTCCGCAACGTCTTGGAGCGTGCGAGCGCCCGAGAGACGGCGATGCGCGTCTGTTTGGGCGCTATCTGCGCGCAGTTCTTGGAGGCGCTCGGGGTGGCCACGCGATCGTACGTGCATCGGATCGGCGACGCAGAGGCTCCGCCGTTCGAGGATTGGGTTCAGGCCGATGTCGAGGCAAGCGAGGTGCGCTGCCCGGACGTTCCGTCGGCACGGGCCATGGTTGCAGCGATCGAGGCAGCCAAGGCGGCCGGGGACACGCTCGGCGGGCAGTACGTCGTGCGCGTGGACGGGCTGCCCGCCGGCATCGGCAGCAACCGGCAGCCGGATACGCGGCTCGACGGCCTGCTTGCGGGGGCCTTGATGGCGATGCAGACGGTCAAGGCGGTAGAGGTCGGGCTCGGCACGGAGGTCGCCTCGCGGCCGGGTTCGCAGGCCCACGACATCTTCGCCTTCGGTGCCGTGGGAGTCGTGCGGGGCAGCAATAGAGCCGGCGGCATAGAGGGCGGCATGAGCAACGGGCAGCCCGTCATCCTGCGGGTCTCGGTGAAGCCGATTCCGACCCTGATGAAGGCGCTCCCGTCGGTCGATCTGCACGCCGGGACCGCTGCGCCGGCCGCAATTGTCCGCAGCGACGTCTGCGTGGTCCCGGCCGCGGCCGTCGTCGGCGAAGCGATGGTGCGCTTGGCACTCGTGGGACCGCTTCTCGAAAAGTACGGCGGCGATTCCATCCCGGAGACGCTCGACAATCTGCGGCGATCCGTCGCGGCCGCGGGTACGCTCTTCGAAACGCAGAACTCCGGCGCATGAAGAGACACGTGGCGCTGGTAGGTTTCATGGCTGCCGGCAAATCAACCGTCGGAAAGAAACTGGCGCGCAAGTTGAGATGCGCGTTCGTCGACGTCGACGATCTGATCGTCGCGCAGCACGGCCCGATCAGCGACATCTTCTACGCACAGGGCGAAGGCGTCTTTCGGCGGTACGAGTTCGAGGCGATCGAACGCGCGGTCGAAGGACCGCCGGGGATAATCGCTCTGGGCGGCGGGGCCGTCACGCACGACGAGAGCCTGAATCTGATCAAGAAGCGTACCTATCGCGTCTTCGTAAAGGTTCCCGTCGAGCAGATTCTCGGCCGGCTGCGCCGGAGCCCGCGCGTGCGCCCGCTTCTCGGGCCGGCGCCCTCGCTCCAAAAGATCAAGGATCTCTACGCGCAGCGGATGCCGCGGTACGCGCATGCCGATCTCGTCATCGAAGCGGGCGAGATGAGTACCGGTCAGATCGTCGATCACATCGTGGAGTGGCTGCACAAGAAGAAGATCGAGCTGTGAGCGAGGCTGCCGAGATTCGCCTCGGCGAGCTCGGGTATCCTATCGTCGTAGCAGAGTCGGTTAGGCGTCCCTTACGCGATTTCGCCCGCGAGCGCAGTCTGCGGAGGTTCGTCGTGCTGTGCGATCGCAACGTCGCGGCGAACGCGAGCGAGGCGGCGCGCGCTCTGGGCGGCCGCGTTCCGGTCCTGGACTTCGAACTCGGCGAGCGGCGCAAGCGCTTGTCGACGCTCGAGGAGGTACTCGATGCGCTTGCGCGCGCCGGCGCCGACCGCGGTACGGTGGTCGTCGGCGTCGGCGGCGGGGTCGCAAGCGATCTCTTCGGATTGGCCGCCGCGCTCTATATGCGCGGGATTCCTTACGTGCACGTCGCTACGTCGCTGGTCGCGATGGTCGATGCGGCGATCGGCGGGAAGAATGGCGTCGATCTGCGCGGCGGAAAGAACTTGGCTGGAACCTTTCGCGATCCGATTGCCGTGTTTTGCGGCGTGCGCGCGCTGCGGACGCTCCCGTTTCGACACCTTCGCGAAGGGCTCGCGGAGGTGGTCAAACACGGCGTCATCGAGGGACACGATCTCTTCGGTGCTCTCGAGGTGCTGGCCCCGCACCCGTTCGCCCAGTGGCCCTGGGAGACCGTCGTCGCCGAGTCGATTGCCGTCAAGGCGATGATCGTCAACGACGATCGCACCGAGCTCGGCGCTCGGGAGACACTCAATCTCGGGCATACGTTCGCCCACGCCATCGAGCGTGCCAGCGATTTCCGGATATCCCACGGTGCGGCCGTCGCCGTTGGACTGCGCGCGGCCGGCCTGCTCGCGATTCGTACGGGCCGCTTTTCGTACGACGAGCATCTGCGCGTGCTGGCGCTGCTCGCGCTCCTGGGCATGCCGATGCGCACGAGCTTGGCGCCGGCGCCGGTATTGGCGGCGATGTCGTCGGATAAAAAGCGCCGCGAAGGGCGCATGCGATTCGTTCTGCCGCGGGCTATCGGCGACGTCGAGTACGGGGTCACGGCGCCGCGCGCCGACGTGATCGACGTGCTGCGCCGCTGCACGCGCGATCCGGGGTCGGAAGAATTTCACTAGCCCGCTGTGTCGACGCCTTGGCGGCGATTCGTTCGTCGCGTTTCAATCTGCCCCTGACGTACGATGCCGGGGAGCTCGAGTTGGAAGTCGGCGACGTGGTGCGAGTCCCGCTCGGTGCGCGCGAGGTGCTGGCCTTCGTCATTACGCAGCCGGAGGTTGCGGAGGTCGACCGGACGCTGCGCAAGGTCATCGCGCGCGCCGAAGCACCGCGGGCGTTCACGCCCGCCGGGCTCGCGCTGGCGCGATTCGTCGCCGATCGGTATCTCTGCACACTCGGGGAGGCGTTGAGCGCGGTGGTGCTTGCAGGAGCGGTTCCGCGCATGGCCGACCGCTTCGTTCGCGTCGCCGAACGGCCAAACCACGCGCGGTATCCCTCCGTACCGGCGCGGCTCGTTTCGCTGATTTGGGAAGAGTTTCCGGACGGCTTCACGCTCGATCAACTGCTGCGCCATCCCGACGCGCGCCGCGCCGGCGACCGCGCCGCGCTGCTCCGTTTCGCAAACGCACTGGTGCGTAGCGGCGAGATCCGCCGCGAGCGCACCTTTCGCAGCCCGCGCACGCAGGAATACCGGGTTAGCGTTCTCTATCCGGGCGACGCGCCGATCGCGGGGCCGAAGGCGCGGGCGCTGGTTGCGTTCGTGCACGAGCAGCCGGGCGTACCGCGCGCGGATGCGCTGCTCGCGGGGTTCTCGAGCGCAACGTTGGCGAGAGCTATCGCGGCGGGCGCGTTGCGCGAGGAGAGCGTGGTGCCGGCTCGGGCGCGCGGGCGAAGCGCGCTCGGGCCGGCACAGTTCGTTGCGACGCCCGAACAGCGGGTGGCGATCGAGGTGCTGACCGAACGGGCGGATCGCCGCGTCTTTCACGAGACCCTGCTCTACGGAATCACCGGAAGCGGCAAGACGTTCGTCTACATCGAGACGATCAAGCACGTGGTGCGCGGCGGCGGACGGGCGATCGTCCTGGTGCCGGAAATCTCGCTGACGCCGCAGACGGCGCGACGTTTCGAATCGGTTTTCGGCGAGCGCGTCGCGGTGCTGCACTCCGCGCTCTCGGAGCGCGAGCGGTTTGATGCGTGGCAGGCGTGCGCACGCGGCGAGGTCGACGTCGTCGTGGGGGCGCGTAGCGCCGTCTTCGCCCCGCTGGAAGGCGTGCGCGTACTGGTCGTCGACGAGGCGCACGAACGCTCGTACAAGCAGGATACGACGCCTCGCTACCATGCGGTCCACGTCGCGCGCGAGCGGATGGCCTTGGAAGGCGGGGTGCTCGTGCTGGGGAGCGCGACGCCGTCGCTCGAGAGTTACGACGATGCGTTAGCGGGCCGCGTGAGCCTGCTGGAACTCCGCGAGCGCGCTACGCGGCAAACGCTTCCGACGATTCGAGTGGTCGACATGGCGCGCGAGTTCGAGACGGGCAACCGGCGCATCTTCAGCACGCGCTTGGCCCAGGCGCTCGACGAACGCTTGCGCCGCGGAGAGAAGAGCGTGCTCTTCGTGAACCGGCGCGGAAGCGCGAGCTTCGTGCTGTGCCGCGCTTGCGGGCACGTGCCGGCGTGCGACCGCTGCTCCGTCTCGCTCAGCGCACACCGCAGCGAGTCGCTCTTACGCTGTCATTACTGCGACGCACAGCGGCCCTTGCCGCACGCGTGCCCGGCGTGCGGCGCTGCACAGATCCGCGAGTTCGGCATCGGCACCGAGCGCGTCGCGGAAGAGATAGCGCGTCTCTACCCGTCGGCTCGCGTGGTGCGGCTGGACAGCGATACGACGACGCGCGTCGGCGATCACGCGCGGCTGCTCGATGCGTTCGCTCGCGACGGCGACGTGCTGGTCGGCACGCAGATGGTCGCGAAGGGGCTCGATTTCCCAAGCGTGACGCTGGTCGGCGTGGTCGCGGCGGATATCGGACTGCACGCGCCCGACTTTCGCGCGGCGGAGCGCACCTTCGGCTTGGTGACGCAAGCGTGCGGGCGCAGCGGGCGCGCGCGGCCGGGCGAGGCCGTCGTGCAGACCTATTCGCCCGCGCATCCGGCTATCGTCCACGCGGCCGCGCACGACTACAGCGGTTTCGCCCTGGCGGAGATTGCCGAGCGCCGCGAGCTGGGCTATCCGCCGGCGGGCGAGATGCTGTATGTAGGCGTGATGGGCCGCAGCCGGGAACGCGCACTCGCAGAAGCGCGCCGCTATGCGGCCACCCTTGCCTCCAGCGGTGCGGGCGAGGTATTGGGCCCCGCACCGTACCCGATAGCGCGTCTCAATCAAGAATGGCGTTTCCGGATTGCGTTCAAGGGCCCCGACGGTGCGGCGTTGCGGGCGGCGATGCGCGCGCTCGTATTACCGCAGGCGAACGCCGACCGCACGACGCGGCTTGCGGTAAACGTCGATCCGTAAAGAATTGCCGGGGGTTGACGCTAGCGCTGAGCGTGGCCTCCGGAAAGGCGGCCCATCGAGAGCGGCCGCGCCGCTACTTGGCGGCTTTTTTCTTGGCGGCGGCCTTGCGAGCGCCGGCCTTCGCGCTCGCCTTGCCCTTGGCCGCCTTCACCGGCGCGGTTTGCGCGCGCGTGGCCAGCCGGGATTTCTTACGAGCGGCCTTGTTCGGGTGAATGATGCCCTTTTGCGCAGCCTTGTCGAATTGGCTCTCGACGCCGGCCGCCGCCGCGGTTTCCTGCGATTGCACGGCCTTCTTGAAGAGCGTCTTCAAGCGAGTCTTGACATCGAGGTTGCGCTTGGTGCGCTTCTCGGATTGCCGCACCCACTTCTCGGCGGCTTTGATATTCGGCAACGCTACACTCCTTGGTGCTTAAAACACGAAGCACACTATAGCATACAGCGGCCCCCTGGTCTACCCATCGTCCGTGCGCCCCAGGATCCGGCGGTAGGAGTCGTACCGCCGCCGTTCGATCCGGCCGTCCTCCACGGCGGCTCGTACGGCGCAGCCAGGCTCGCGAAGGTGCGTGCAATCGCCGAACCGGCAGGCTTTCCCAGGCTCGCGCATCTCGCGAAAGGCTTGGGCGAGTTCGCGAGGCAGGACGGTACCTAAACCAAACTCGGCGATCCCGGGGCTGTCGATGAGAAAGCCCGACGGCATGCGCCAGAGACGCGCGGCGGTGGTCGTCTGGCGCCCCAGGCCGAAGCGCGAGAGATCGCCGACTACCGCCTCGCCGCCGAGGGCTCGGAAGATCGAACTCTTCCCTGCCCCCGAGACGCCGCACAGCAGAGCCTTGCGCCCCTGTAAGGAGATCCGCAGCGCTTCGATCCCATCACCGGCTTTCGGGTTGACCGCGATGGTGGCGTATCCGAGCGCCGCATACGACGCCAAGAGCTCGGCGCGCTCGCAGGCACGGACCAGGTCGGGTTTCGTGAAGACCAAGAGCGCTTCGATCGCTTCGAGTTCCGCAAAGGCGAGGAGCTGGTCCAGGATAGCCAGACGCGCGGGAGGGTTCGCGAGGGACGTAACGGTCACCAGGGTATCGACGTTGGCCGCCATCGTCTTTGAGCGGCCGCCTGCGGTGCGCCGCTCGAGCGAAAACGAGCGCGGTTCCTGCGACTCCACGAGTACGCGCCCTTCTTCGAGCAAACGAACGCGCACCGCGTCGCCGGGCGCGAGCATCGACCGCGGCCCCGTCGTTCGCTTGAGCGTTGCGAGGCGCGGAACGCTCTCCGCATCGAGAACGATCCAGGCGGCGTTCTTGCCGATGGACAGGACGCGAGCCAGATGCGTTTCGCTCACACGCATGAATGATGGAGTCGTGCATATAAAGATGGAGAGATGGTGGGTGCGCAGCGTACGATCCGAATCGATACGGCCCTGGGCGAAGAGGGAATCGCCGCCGCCTCGGCCGCGCTAGGAGCGGCTGGTGCGTCGGCTGCGTTCGTCTCCTCGCCCGCCTTTGGACGCACGTATGCAACGATCGACGCCGGCTGCCCGATCGATCTGTCGGCAATAGCCCCACGGGAGACGGGCGTCGTCTTCGACGCGGCGATCATCGCCCTTGCAATTGAACCTCTACCGCAGGATGCCCTGTGGTGCCTCGCGGAGGCCCTCGGCGGGGAAGGCCGTCCGGCGGGAATCGTTTCGTGCGAGCTCCGTGACGGTGCGCTACTCCTCGAATTTCGGCCAGAGATCACCTCGGCGTCGCTCGTCCTTGCGCTGGCCGACGTCGAACTGCGCCGCTGGGGCGGGCAGCGGCGAACCACGCTCCTCTCGCCGCTCGGCCTGGCGCAGGCCACCCGCGTGGCCGCCGAGGGGTTGCAGGCGCCAGAGATCGCCCCCGATCGGGTTCTCGAGGTGCTGCTTGAACGCGATGTTTAGCCACTTCCTACAATACGTCGCGCCAACCGATCTGCTGGACGTGCTTGCGACCAGCGTGCTGATCTACTACGTGCTGCTCGTCATCCGGGGCACGCGCGCCGTGCAGATATTGACCGGCGTGCTGGTTCTGGTCGGGCTGCTCGCCATCGCGAACCTCTTGCACCTGCTCTTGCTGGGGACGATCCTTCAGGTGATCGTCCTCGGGGCCGCCGTGACGCTTCCGATCGTCTTTCAGCCGGAGCTCCGCCGCGCCCTCGAGCAGATCGGCCGCGGAGGGTTGCTGCATGTTTTCGCGGACCCCGAAGATCCGGCGCGCGTGGCCGACCGCGCGGTTACGACGCTGGCCCGCGCGGCTACCCTGCTTTCGGCTAACCGGCTGGGGGCGCTCGTCGTGATCGAGCAGCACAGCGGACTCAAGGAGTTTGCTGAGAGCGGAACGGCGTTGAATGCGGACCTCTCGGCCGAACTCATCCTGGCCATCTTTGGACCGCGGTCACCGCTGCACGACGGGGCGCTGATCGTTCGCGGGTATCGTGCCGAGGCCGCCGGCTGTTTTCTACCGCTGGCCGAGCAGTCGCTAGCCGAGCGCCGGCTCGGTACGCGGCATCGCGCGGCGCTCGGCCTTAGCGAGCAGACCGACGCGGTCGTTATCGTCGTTTCGGAGGAGACCGGCGAGATCTCGCTGGCACGCGAGGGCAAGCTCTCGCGACCGGTCGACGACGAGCAACGTTTGACGAAGATGCTCCTGGCCAGTACGCGGCCTCCGCGCGAACCGCGCCGGATCCATAACGACCTCGTCGCCCACGTGCGCGCGCGCCTGCTGCCGCGTCGCCGGAAGACAACCGAACGTGCTACAGATCATCCGACGAAACTTCGCACTTAAGATCCTGGCGCTCGCCCTAGCGATTATCGGTTGGGCGTACTTCCGTTTTGCGAGCAACCCGCTGCTGGCCGCGCGTTTCGACCAGCAGTTGAGCGTGCCGATCGCGGCGATCGGCATCCGCGACGGATACGTGGCGCACTACGCGGAAAAAGAAGCGATCGTGAACGTCGAACCCAACCGCGGCGCCCCGCCGATCAAGCCGGACGATATCAAAGCAGTCTTGGATCTTAGCGGCAAGGGCACGGGCGCCTATAACGTGCCCGTGCGCTTGGTCGCTCCGAGCGCCATAATCCAGTCGCTCAGTCCGGGCAGCGTTACGGTCACGGTCGAGAAGATCGAGCAGAAGGGCTTCCCGCTGGCGGTAAACTACGTCGGCCGCTCGCGCGAGGTCGTAGGTTCGATGTCGTTGATGCCGGGTGCCGCGATCGTGAGCGGTCCGGCGAGCAGAATCTCGCAGGTGACTGCCGTGCGCGTGAACGTCCCGCTCTCCGCACAGGCGACGGACCTGGACGAAATGGTGCGGCCGATACCGGTCGATTCACATGGACGCGAGGTCGGTGGTCTGCAGGTTTCACCGAACCTCGTCCGCGTCCAGGCGCACTTCATTCCGGGCACGAGCTCGCAAGCGCGTTGAGCGCTCGCCGGATCGCTGGGGGATAGGGCGCTGGGACGCTTCTTTGGAACCGACGGCGTGCGCGGCGTTGCCAACGCCGACCTCAGCCCCGAGCTTGCGTTCGCCGTAGGGCGCGCGGGCGCGACCGTGCTCGCGCGCACGAGCGACCGCCACCGGCCGATCGTGCTCGGGCGCGATACGCGGCTTTCCGGTACGATGCTGGAAGCGGCAATCGTGGCCGGAATCACGTCGGTCGGGCGCGACGTCGTTTCGATTGGGATCGTACCGACGCCGGCAGTCGCGACCGTTACCGTCAAGACGCAGGCCGCAGCCGGCGTCATGATCAGCGCGTCGCATAACCCGATCGCCGACAACGGCATCAAGTTTTTCGGCGCGGACGGGTTTAAACTCTCTGATGCGATCGAGGACGAGATCGAGTCGCTACTCGACGCCGCCGAGCTGCCGAGGCCAACGGGCACCGGCATCGGAGTGGCGCGCCAAGCCTTGAATCTAGCGGAGCTCTATTACGACGAGCTCTACGCGCGAGCGGCCGATCTCAGCGGGCTGACGGTCGTCGTCGACGGTGCGTACGGCGCGGCTTTTGCGATCGCACCGCACGCGCTTCGCAAGCTCGGCGCCGCGGTGCACGAGATCAATTGCTCGAACGACGGTGCGCGTATCAACGTTGCGTGCGGTGCGACGGACCTGGCTCCGCTGCGGCGACGCGTAAGCGAGTTATTGGCGCGCGGCGAGCGCCGCGTTCTAGGCGTCGCATTCGATGGCGATGCGGATCGCGCGCTCTTCGTCGATGAGAGCGGCACCGCACTCACGGGCGATCACGCCATGTTCGTACTTGCGCGGGCCATGCACGACCGCGGCGAGCTACCCGGGGATGCGGTCGTTGGAACGGTTATGAGCAATATCGGGCTCGAGCGCGCGCTCGCGACCCACGGCATACGGCTGCTGCGCGCACCAGTGGGCGACCGTTACGTTCTCGAGCAGATGCGGGCCGGAGGGTTGGTCTTCGGAGGCGAGCAGTCGGGCCATATCATCGATCTGCGCAACAACACGACGGGCGACGGACCGATGACGGCTATCGCGCTCTTGAGCGCGGTGGTGCGCAGCGCTTCTACGCTGCACGATCTCGCATCGGAGCTGGTCGTCTATCCGCAGATCCTCGTGAACGTGCGGACCGACCGCAAGGAGGTGTTGCAACTCCCGGAGATTCTCGAAGCGGTCTCTCGGGCCGAGGCATCGCTTGCGGGGAACGGGCGGCTGCTCGTGCGCGCATCGGGAACCGAGCCTCTGATTCGAGTCATGGTCGAGGGCCGGCAGCAGGCACGGGTCGAGCGCTTGGCCGGTGACCTGGCGGCGCGAATCGAGCGGGCCGCAGCGGCTATCTTGGAAGGAGATGGGAGCCGCGGGCCTAAGAACGCCCCAGTACACCCCGGATGACCGTCCGGTGGTGTAGCGTTACCTGCCAATGATCGCTGAGTCCGGACTTGCGTCCGGAGCGGGGGACATACCGGTAGGGGTGAATGAGCCGGTCGGCTCTAGGGCGACTTTCACGTCCGAACCCGTCAACTAACCCCGCAAGTGTTTTGAAAGGAGCAGTATTTGCGACGAATCATAGCAACTGCGGCACTGACGGCTCTACTAGCCGGCTCTAGCGCCTTGGCGCTCGCCGCCTCAATCCACGCCGGCCCCGCGCTGAGGCCGGCCGCAGCGGCGAACAAAGAGGCGCCGGTGAAGAGCCCCGACGTGGCGGAGTGGACCGCCACCCTCATTCGCGACGGCGGAAACCACAGCGCCGCGCAGGGACACTCGGTGCGCAGTTTTGCCGCGCGCGTTCTCCGGCGGACTTCAACCATTGCCGCGGACCTGACCCGCAACGCATTGAGGTTTCTCGGTACGCCCTACGTCTTCGGCGGCACCAGCCCGTCCGGCTTCGACTGCTCCGGCTTCGTCCAGCACGTCTTTGCCATGCTAGGCATGCATATCCCGCGGACCGCCGACGCCCAGTACTACGCGGGCCGCCCCGTCAAGGGCAACCTCAAGCCCGGAGATCTCGTCTTCTTCCAGACGTACGCGCCGGGACCGTCGCACGTCGGCATCTATCTCGGTGATGATAAATTCGTCAGTGCCGCGAGCGAAGGCGTGATGATCAGCAGTCTCTCCAACTCCTATTGGCGTGCGCACTATATCGGCGCGAAGACGCTGATCGCATCTCAATAGACGACCCCGAGCGGGCGCTCCGCGAACACCAACGCGCCGCTCTCGCATATCTTCTCTGGCCGGCAGCGCTCTACGAGCGGATCGTGGAGCGCGCGGCCGCCTCCAAGTGGTATCGCTACCACATCCGCCAGGCGTTCCTTTTTGGAACTTTCTGCGCCGCGGCGGCCGCGCTCGCCCTCAGCTGGCCGCTCGTACTGGCGCTGCTGGTCGGCAGCGTTCCGGCGACGCTCGCGATCTATGCTGTCGCAATCGTGCTCGACGCCGCGCTGTTCTTCGCTTGGCTGGCAGCGGCGATCGCTTATGGGAAGAGGGCGGCACGCGGAGAGGCTTTCGAAGTTCGTTTCCTGGGAGCCATAACAAGGAGACTTTCCGCCAAGCGCTAATCGAGGTTCGCCGTCGCGCAATGGGGTGTAGCCAAGCGGTAAGGCAGCGGACTTTGACTCCGCCATGCGTTGGTTCGAATCCAGCCACCCCAGCCACAGGAAAAGTCGATCCCGAGGCCTCGCAGGTCGATTTTTCCTATCGCCGTGCTCCGAGCGGGGCGGCGCCCCACCTTTGGCAAACCTCTATTCTTGCCCGGGCGAAAGTGCGCCTGGCCCACCGGAGGTGTCCATGACGACTACTCTCGACCGTTCGGCCGTCCAGTCTTCCAACAACGTCTGGCAGATGGCACAGAGCCAGCTCGACGACGTCGCACGGCTCATCGGCCTGAACGCTGACGTTCATGCGTATTTACGAGAACCCAAACGCGTGCTGGAGGTCTCGATCCCGGTCCGCATGGACGCTGGGGCCTTCCAGATGTTCCGCGGATGGCGCGTTCAGCACAACATGTCCCGCGGCCCGGCAAAGGGTGGAATTCGGTTTCATCCCGACGTCTCGCTCGATGAAATCAAAGCACTCGCGATGTGGATGACGTGGAAATGCGCGCTTGCAAACATTCCGTTCGGCGGCGCAAAAGGCGGCGTAATCTGCAATCCGAAGGCCATGTCGATGCAGGAACTCGAACATCTCACGCGGCGCTTCACGAGTGAGATCTCGATCATCATCGGGCCGGAGAAAGATATCCCCGCTCCGGATGTCTATACCACGCCACAGATCATGGCCTGGATTATGGACACGTTTTCGATGCAGCACGGGTACTCGATCCCGGGCGTCGTGACCGGAAAGCCGATATCGATCGGCGGCTCGCTTGGACGGGACAAGGCGACGGCACGCGGATGCATGTTCGTCGTCGACGAAGCGATGCGCGTGCTAGATCTTCCCGTAGAGGGCGCGCGCGTCGCAGTTCAAGGCTTCGGTAACGCGGGCCTCCACGCCGCCGCGCTCATGTCGGCGGCGGGCTACCGCATCGTCGCTGCCTCCGATTCGCAAGGCGGCGTCGCGAATCCAAATGGCCTGGACGTGCGCGGATTGATCTCTCACAAAACGGAGACAGGCTCCGTGACAGGTTTCTCCGGCGGCGAGCGCATCAGTAACAAAGAACTCTTGGAATGTGACTGCGACGTGCTGGTTCCCGCCGCTCTCGAAAAGGTGATCACCGCCGAGAATGCCGCACGAATTAAGGCCAAGATCGTGGCGGAAGCGGCTAACGGTCCGACCCTGCCGGAAGCCGACCGCATTCTTTTCGATCGCGGAATCATGGTGCTGCCGGACATTCTTGCCAACGCCGGCGGCGTGACCGTTTCGTATTTCGAGTGGGTTCAAGATCTGCAGGAGAACTTCTGGGAGGAGAGCGAGATAAACGAGCGCCTCAAGAAGAAGATGGTGCGCGCCTTCCACGAGACACGCGCGGAAGCCGAGCGTTACAAGGTCGATTTGAGGCACGGTGCGTATGCGGTGGCCGTCGGTCGCGTGGCCGAGGCGACCGGCGTGCGCGGACTGTATCCGTAGATACTGGAGATACCGGCTGGCCGGCCGGCGGCCGTGAGCGCGGCTTCTCGGTGGTTGAGAGCACGTGAGGGGGTGCTAGGCCCCCGCCACGTACAGGCGCGGACGCGCTCGCCCGCGAACGCGCCCTCGGTAGCGAGCATGACGAATAGAGGCTGTTAGGCATACATGTCTTACGAGGAACTGACAATCGACGTCAAACGAGAGCGCGATGGGGAAGCCGTCGTCTTTAGGCTGCGCGGCAGCTTCGACATTGCTACCTCGCCGTCGGTACGCGCCGCACTGCTGGAAGCCGCCGACGAGGGTTCGCACGATATCGTCGTCGATCTCGCGCAGTTAACCTTCCTCGATTCCACAGGGCTGGGAGCGCTGATCGGTGCTCACCGCCGGGCGCTGGAGAATGGCGGCCGGATTCGCCTCGTCGTTGCAGACGGGCCCATAGCCCGTCTGCTGAACGTTACGGGTTTGATGCGCGTCTTCGCGGTCTATCCGACACTCGCGGCCGCGCTGGCAGATCAGGGCCGCATCGTCGCTTCGCTGTAACGCGAATAGGATTCGTCGAGCAGTTCGACGACGTGCCGAACCTGCACCTGACTCCCGGCCGCGCGCAACCCGGCCTGAAGTTGCAGGGCGCAGCCGGGATTCGCGGTTGCGACGGTGCTCGCTCCAGTCGCCAGTACGTTGCTGACTTTGCGGCGCTGAAGGCGTTCGGCCATCTCCGGCTCCGTTAGGTTATAGATCCCGGCGCTGCCACAGCAGACCGAACTCTCGTTCATCTCGCGCAGCGTTAGCCCGGGAATCCTCTGGAGCAGGCGGCGAGGCGGCTCGGAAAGCCGCTGCGCGTGCGCCAGGTGGCACGGCTCTTGATAGGTCACGATCTCCCCGAGAGGGCCGAGCTCCGGCGCTATGCCGACCGCGTCGAGAAACTCCGTCACGTCGCGGACATGCGAAGCGAACGACGCGGAACGTTGCGCCCAATCCGGATCTCCCTCGAGCAGTTCGCCGTACTCTTTCAGCGTGGAGCCGCAGCCCGCGGCATTGACGATGTAGTACTGCGCTCCGGACGCTTCGAAGGCCGCGATGTTGCGCTTGGCCATCTCGCGGCCCTGGTCGATCGCGCCGGCATGGATGGCGATGGCGCCGCAGCAGCCTTGGCCGGCGGGCACGACGACCGTACAGCCCGCGCGCCCCAGGACGCGCGTGGTCGCTTCGTTCACCTGCGAGAAGGCGACGTGCATGATGCATCCGGCATGGAGCATCACCGAGTGCCTTGCGCCGCGCACTTCGTAGCGCTGGCCGCGCGCGACGAAAAATCGGTCGGAGATCGTCGGTACGAGCGCCTCGGCACGGTCCAGACGGAGAGCGCGAAGAAGCCCGCTGCGACGCGCCAGCGTCTGCAGACCGCTGCGCTGGTAAAAGCGCAACAGAACGGATACAGCGCGCATGGCGCGCGGATGTGAGAAGAGAAGATCGAGTGCCAGCCGGCGGACGAGCCGCTCGCGCACCGGCGCCGTGCGGCGGGTTGCTTCGTGAATCTGCGCGCGGGCCGTCTCCACGAGGCGCCCGTAATGCACGCCCGAAGGGCAAACGGCCTCGCAGGCGCGACAATCCAGGCACTCGGACATTTGATCCACGAAGCCTGCGCTGAGAAGATCGAGCCGGCCCTCAGCGACGGCTTTGATCAGGCTGATCCGGCCGCGCGGGCTGGAGGTCTCGGTCATGGTTTCGAGATACGTCGGACAGGTCGGCAGGCATAGCCCGCATCGAACGCATTGGTCGTAGATCGAAGCCGGCGGTACGTCCGTTCCGCTGAAACCGTGAGAGGCCGTCTGAGTCATCGCCGGTTTGCTTCGACTCGACCGCCGCGCATATCTGCGGCGCAGAATGATTTGCTAACGACGGAGAGCGGGCGCGGCGGGGGAGCGGCTATCCGAGGTGCCCGCCGCCGCGCCCGGGCTTGCTAGAGGGTAACGTCTTCGCGGCGCTGCGCGATCGGGGGATACTCCACGCCGCGTGCGCCGACGTAGTTTGCGCGCGGGCGGAGCAACTTGTTGTCCGCGTACTGTTCGATGCAGTGCGCGCACCAGCCGGCAACGCGGCTGATGGCAAAAACCGGCGTAAAGTACGGCGTCGGGATTCCTAGCGTATAGTATACCGAAGCTGAGTAGAGATCGACGTTTGGATAGAGCTGCTTGGAGTCCCAAACGGCGCGCTCCATGCGCTCGGTCATCTCGACCCATTTCGTGGTGCCCGCAGACGCGCCGACGGCCTTTGCGATGCGCTTGAGTTCGGTCGCCCGCGGGTCGTACGCTTTGTATACGGCATG
>JAJXWN010000023.1 GCA_021781595.1 bacterium
GCTTCGATCGAGAACGTCTCGACCGCTCCCGGAAAACGTTCGCTCGCGCTCTTGGCACCCGCATAGACCGGAACGGCGGCGACGTTTTCGGCGAACTCTCGGTACACGTCGAGCATGCGCAGCGTCTCTTCTCGCGCCTCGCGCGCCGACGCGTGCGCCGTGTGCCCCTCTTGCCAGAGGAACTCCATCGTGCGCAGAAAAGGCCGCGTCGCCTTCTCCCAGCGCACCACGTTCACCCACTGATTGATGAGGACCGGGAGATCGCGATACGACTCGATCCACTGCGCGTACATCGTGCCGATCATCGCTTCAGAGGTCGGGCGGATCGCGAGACGCTCGGCGAGCCGCTCCGCGCCGCCGTGCGTCACCCACGCTACCTCGGGCGCGAAGCCTTCGACGTGCTCGGCTTCCTTCACGAGCAGACTTTCGGGGATCAGCAGCGGGAAGTACGCGTTTTCGTGGCCGGTCGCCTTGAAACGCTCGTCCAGATGCTTCTGGAGATTCTCCCACAACCCGTAGCCGTAGGGGCGCAGGACGACGCAGCCGCGCACGGGCGAATACGAGATCAGCTCCGCTTTCAGCGTGACGGCCGTATACCACGCCGAGAGGTCGGCGGATTTCGGCGGGATCTCTTTGAGCGGCGGGTTCTGCGGGGTGGATTGCGACATAACCGGCCCACGGTTCGGAGAAAGCGCGCGCCCGGCCTCCTCCAAACCACCAGGCTACGGCGGCGCCGCTTTTGAAAGTGCGGGCATTATGCCGAAATTCACGCGGATCTACACGCGAACTGGCGACGACGGGACGACCGGTTTGGTCGGCGGTCAGCGCATAAAAAAGAGCAGCCTGCGCATCGAAACCTACGGGACGCTCGACGAAACCAGCGGGGCGATCGGCCTCGCGCGAACCGCGCTACGGCCGCTGCTCGCAACACACTCCCGGGCGCGGCGGCTCGACCGTTGGCTCTCCTGGGTGCAAGACGTGCTCTTCGATCTCGGCTCGGAACTGGCAACGCCGGCTGAGAGTCGCCGCGATGGCATGCCCTTGGCCGGGGATCCACAGGCTCGCGCCCTCGAACGCGCCATCGACGAGGCCCAGGCCGACCTGCAGCCTCTCGACCGCTTCATTCACCCAGGCGGTTCCTACCCGGGGGCCTTCCTGCACCTCGCTCGCGCCGTATGCCGTCGCGCCGAGCGTCTACTCGTGGCCCTGCGCGAAGAGGACGTCTCCGTATCGACCGGCGCGGTGCACTGCGTCAACCGCCTCTCTGACGCGCTCTTTGTGTGGTCGCGCTGGATCAACGCCGAACTGGACGAGCCCGAGTACGCCTGGAATCCGTCTACTCAGCCGCCGGAACCAATCTCCCCGTCTTGAGCGCGTAGCGCAAGAGCGCGGCAACGGTAACCGCGTCGCTGATCTGTCCCGAGGCGGCCGCCGCAAAGGCGACGGCTTCAGGGACGCGGACCAGTTCGATGCTCTCGACCGGTTCGAACTCCGTCTCCACGTGCTCGATGCCGCGCGCCACGAAGAGTTCGACCGGCGAGTTCATGATCGACGGAATCTCGTAGAGCCGCCCCAACGGCTCCCACTCGGCTGCGACGACGCCGAGCTCCTCGCGCACCTCGCGCCGGGCGCAATCGAGCTGGCTCTCCCCGGGCTCGGCCCCGCCCTTGACGACCTCGAGTATCTGGGCCTGCGCTCCAAAGCGCGCCTGGCGCGCGAATAGGAGGTCGCCGCCATCGGCGACGAGGGTCGCCGACGCCGGGGGCGTCACGATCAGGGCGTGCTCGCCCGGCCTCCCCGTAGGATGAACGATCTGGTGAATCTCTACGGCCAGCCATGCGTTGCGGTAGATCTCACGGCTTCCGCTTCGCTGATACGCTTTCATCGTCGCCATACTTTCGAGGTAGGGCGCGGGATGTTCTGCTGCGAACCCGAGGCGCATGTCGCTGGCCTCCCGCCTATTCGCCACCACGAACGTCGATAATCTCCGAAAACTTTCTAAGCAGAAGATCCTACGCCGAGCGCTAACGGCCAAAGACCTCATCGCCATCGGGCTCGGGACGATGATCGGCGGCGGCATCTTCACGACCATCGGCACCGGCGTCAAGGGTGCCGGTCCCGCCGTCATCGTCTCCTACCTCCTGGCGGGCCTCACCTCGTTCTTCGCCGCGCTGTGCTATGCCGAACTCGGCGCAATGGTGCCGATCGCCGGCAGTGCGTACACCTACGCCTATGCGACTCTCGGCAAACTCTTCGCCTGGATCATCGGGTTCGCGCTCATCTTCGAATACGGCATCAGCGCCGCTCCCGTGGCGCAGCAGTTCTCCGCCGCCATTCAGGACGTATTCAAGACGATCGGGTTCGCGCTACCCGCGTGGGCTCAGCAATCGAACCTCGTCGTGCACGGCCCGTGGTGGCAGCTCGGCAGTTGGGATCTGCTGCACTCGCAGTTCGACGTGGTCGGGGCGCTCTTCGTACTCGGGCTCTCCGTGCTGCTCTCGATCGGAATACGCGAGTCGGCCACGACTAATAACATCTTCGTCGTGCTCAAGATCTCGGCGCTCGTCGTCTTCGTCATCGCCGGAATGTGGCTCTTCCACGCAGCGAACCTGCACGATTTCAACCCACTCGGCTGGGGAACGCTGCGGCCGTTCGGCGGCGCGGTCGAGTCCTCACAGCCATACGGAATCATCCCGATCAGTGCCTACGTCTTCTTCAGCTACATAGGCTTCGATACCGCGACGACGACGGCCGAGGAGTGCAAGAACCCGCAGCGCGACATCCCCATGGGCGTCATCGGGGCGCTCGCCATCGGTACCGTTATCTATTGTGCGACCGCGATCGTGCTGGTCGGCACGGTCCCCTGGAAGCACGTGCCGATCAAGAACCCGCTCGTCTACGCGCTGGCGCCGCTCCATATGCCCCTGCTGAACTGGATCATCACGATGGGCGTTTTGGCCGGCACGACGAGCGTCGCGCTCGCCTCCCTGCTAGGCCAGACGCGCATCTTTTACGTCATGGCCCGCGACAAGATGCTGCCACCCGCCGTCGCGATCATCCATCCGCGTTTCAAGACCCCGATCCTGACGACCATGATCACCGGCGTGGTCGTCGCACTTCTCACGCTCATCGTACCGCTGAACAACCTGCTGAACTTGGTGAACATCGGAACCCTGATCGCGTTCACCGTCGTCTGCGGGGGCGTCCTCGTCTTGCGCAAGCACAAGCCCGATCTGCCGCGAACCTTTCGCGTGCCTTTCGTGCCGCTCTTCCCGATTCTCGGCATCGTATTCTCGCTCTTTCTTGCCGTATTCGGTCTCTCTCGCGCGACGTGGATCTGGTTCGCGCTGGCGCTCGTCGCAGGCTTGATATTCTTCTTCTCCTACGGTTACCGCACGTCGAAGCCCGAAGAGATCGTGCCGGTCGACGAACCTGAGGGCATCGCAGAGTATATGTAGCGAGGGTCGCTAGCGAGCGAGCGCGCCTCCGTCGACGACGCCCGGCACGATCACGTCGACGCGAGCGGTACGTGCATCGTACGTCACGGCGACGCCAAAAGCTCGTTCGAAGGCCTTCAACCCGAACATCACGCGACCCCGCACGAGGAAGGGCGCATGCGCAAGCGTTACCGGCATGCGGTCGAGCGTCGCGCGCCGATTGCCGATCTTCAAACGCAGCGTACGATCGCCGCGGACCACGACGACTGCGTCCTTCTTATGGTCGTAGCGAATCTGCGCGCCGAGCGCATCGCCGAGCGCTCGCAGCGGAACGAAGATCCGGTTCGAGACGGTCGTGACCGGCGGGACGTCGCTGAGCAGCCGCCGGCCGTCGACGCGTACGACCACCGGGCGCGAGGTCGACAGCACGACCGAAGCCCCGAGCGCGGCCACTGCCGTCAGCGTCAGCATGCCCACTGAGGGGCGCCGGTAGGTCACCGTTCCTCTAACGCGGTTCGGCGTAGTCCGGATACTTTTCGGCTATGACGCGTTCGATCTCGAGGCGCAGGGCATCCAGCAACTCCGCCTCCGGGAAGGTGCCCACCAACTCGCCCGCACGATAGATGGCGCCCTTGCCTTTACCACCGGCAACGCCGACGTCGGCCATCTTCGATTCGCCCGGCCCGTTCACGACGCACCCCATCACCGCGACCTTAACCGGCGCCGTGTACTCCTTCGCGATCGCTTCGACGCTGCGGCCCAGCTCGAGCACGCTGATCTCGGCCCTTCCGCACGACGGGCATGCGGTAATCTCAAAGCCTTTTTCGCGCAAGCCGAGCGACTTGAGGATCGCCCAGCAGACGGGAACCTCTTCGACCGGATCGGCGGCGAGCGAGACGCGGATCGTATCGCCGATGCCTTCGAAGAGCAGGATCCCCAGGCCGATCGACGATTTCACCGTGCCGTCCCGCAGGAGGCCCGCTTCGGTGATGCCCAGGTGAAGCGCGTACGGCGTGTTGCGCTCACGCAGCCGCCGGTCCATGAGACGGTAGGCCTCGACGGTCGCGATCACCTCATGTGCCTTGAGCGAGATCACGATATCCGTGTGTCCGAGCTCTTCCAGAATCGTGACGTGCCGCAGAGCGGATTCGACCATCGCGGCGGCGGTATGGCCGAGCGTTTTCTCGAGATCGGGTGCGAGCGAACCCATGTTCACGCCGATGCGGATCGGGATTCCGCGCGCCTTCGCCGCCTCGACCACTTCCTTCGTTTTCGCGTAATCGCGGATGTTGCCGGGGTTCAGGCGCAGCTTTGCCACGCCGGCATCGATCGCCGCCAGCGCCATGCGGTGATCGAAGTGGATGTCGGCGACCACCGGGACGGGCGACCGGTGTACGATGGCTGGAAGCCCGGCCGCGTCGGATGCGTCCTTGACCGTCACGCGAACGATCTCGCAGCCTTCCATCGCGAGGGCGTAGATCTGTTCGAGCGTCTTCTCGGAGTCGGCCGTATCGGTCGTCGTCATCGACTGCACGGCCACCGGATGATCGCCGCCGATCCACACGCTCTTCGCATCGGCTTTACCCGTCTTGTTTTGCAGAAAGACCGGTTTACTGCTGCGCCGCAAACGGATCACGGGTTAAAACGGACCCTTCCCTTGGAAGATGCGCACGGCGTTGTAGAAGTTGATGACGAGCATCAGAGCGAGGAGCACGCCCAACCCCGTAACATGCACGAGCGCCTCCTTCTCCGGGTCGACGGGCTTTCCGCGGACGAGTTCGGCAACGATGAAGGCCCCTCGCCCGCCATCGAGCGCAGGCAACGGCAAGAGATTGAACAGGCCGAGCGCGAACGAGATGAGTGCCGCAAAATAGAGGTACGGCCCCCACCCGAAGTCCTGGATCGTAACGGCCGCCTGGCCCATCCCGACGACACCCGATACCTGGCCAGCGTAGACCTGCGGATGGCTGACGATCAGCGCGAGACTCCCCACCGTGCCCTGCGCGATGGCCGAGAACTCCGACGCAGTCGTTTGTACCGCTTCCACGAGACCGACGCGCGTGTACTCCGGAACCGGAGAGAATCCGATGCAGCCGAGATTGCTCTCGGGAGGCGGGCAATGCACCGGGGTCACCAAGACGCTCAACGCTATGCCGTTACGCACGTACGCGATGTGCAGCGGCTTACCGTATGAAGCGTGGATGAGCCCGATGAGCTGGTCGCCGCCGTGAATCGCCGTGCCGTTCACCGCGACGATGCGGTCGCCGGTGCGCAGCCCCGCTTTTTGGGCCGGCATATTCGCCACCATGGGTCCGACCAGCGGCTGTAGTTTGCTGCTCTGGACGCCGAAAAAGAGCGCTCCGAAAAACAGGATCGCCAGGGCCAGGATGAAGTTCGCCGCCGGACCGGCCGTTACGATTGCGAGGCGCTGCCACGGCGATTTCGCTTGAAAATTATCGTCCGCGGGCGCACCCGCCGAGCGAAATTCACGTTGCTGTTCGGCCTCGCTGCTCTTGCCGTCCTCGCCCTGCATCTGGCAGTAGCCGCCTAGGGGGAGCGCGCGAACGGAGTACAGCGTGTGGCTGCGAGGACTTCTCCAACCGACGATCTTCGGTCCCATTCCGAGCGCAAATTCGAGAACCCGAACGCGGTTGAGGCGCGCAACGAGGAAGTGCCCGTACTCGTGCAAGACGACGAGCACTGAAAGTACGGCGACGAAGGTTACGATCTTCTCGACTTGGTCGAGATTGATCAGCGCGAACACGGGCATCTATACCTCAATCCGGGAAGCAAGTTCCGTAGCGAACGCTGCGGCGCGGTCGCGTGCCAGGTGGTCGGCCGCTAATACGGCACCCAATGATACGTCGGCCGGTTCTACTTCGCGCATGACGCTTTCGACCACGCGAGCGATCCGCCCGAAAGCGAGCTCCCCTCGTACGAACGCCTCCACGGCGATTTCGTTTGCGGCCGAGAGAATCGCCGGCATGGTGCCGCCCGTCGACAACGCCTCGTAGGCCAAGCGTAGGCAAGGGAATCGTTCGGGGTCCGCACGTTCGAAATCGTACCCAAGATGCGCCGTCTCGACGGAGCCGCCCATCGCCGCCAGGGGATCGAGCAACGCAGATCCGGTCTCCAGCAGCCGTTCCGGGTAGGCCAGCGCGTAGCCGATGGGCAAGCGCATATCCGGTGCCGCGAGCTGGGCCTTCACGCTTCCGTCCGTGAAGATCACGAGGCCGTGAGCGATCGACTGCGGGTGCACCACGATCCGGATTCGATCCCCGGGTATCCCGAACAAGCGGCTCGCCTCGATGACCTCGAGGCCCTTGTTCATCATCGTCGCCGAGTCGACGGTGTTCTTGACGCCCATCCTCCACGTCGGATGCGCGAGCGCCGCCTCCAGGGTCGCTGCCTCCATCTCTTCCTTGCTCTGCAGCCGGAACGGCCCCCCGGAAGCCGTGAGAACGATCGCCGCGACGCACTTCGCGTCCTCGCCGGCCAAGCATTGGAAGATCGCCGAATGTTCGCTGTCGACCGGCAGGATGCGCGAACCGCTTCGCCGCGCCGCCGCCGTCATCAACTCTCCGGCCGCCACGATCAGTTCTTTGTTGGCCGCCGCGACATCCGTGCCGCGTTCGAGCGCGGCAAAGACCGCCTCGAACGCCACGAATCCGTCGGTCGCGGCGAGGAGGACGTCGGGCGCGGAGCCGACGGCGACGCGCAGCAGCCCTACCGGTCCGTCGTCGGCGCAGGCCGTCACCGCAGGCGTAAACCGCTCGCTCTGCTCGCGTAGCCGCTCGACCCGGCGCCCTGCCGCCAAGCCGACGACTTCGAAGCGCTCGGGGTGGCGCGCTATGACGTCGAGCGCCTGCGTGCCGATCGAGCCGGTCGAACCGAGGATCGCCACGCGCCTACGCATCGCCGCCCTCCTTCTCACGAGCCCTCACCCTGGATACAAGAACCCTAAGATATGCAGCGCTGCAAAGAATGCCATGCCGCCGAACAAGTACGAATCGAACCGGTCCAGGACTCCGCCGTGGCCGACGATTGCCGAGCCGGCATCCTTCACGCCGGCGTCGCGCTTGAACGCCGATTCCACCAGGTCACCGGCTTGGGCCGCGAGGCACGTGAAGGCGCCGAGGCTCGCTCCCTGCCACCACGCCATGTGCAGAAAAGGCGTGATCGCAAGCCCGGCAGCGGCTGCGGTCACGATCGCGAGCGCGCCGAGACTGCCCTCGACCGTTTTCTTCGGCGATACGCGGGTCAAGCGATGGCGCCCGAATAACGAGCCGACAATCATCGCCGAGGTATCCGTGAGAGCGATCAGGACGATCGCGTAAAGGGCCCAGTAGAGCCCCGAATGCGGTACTTCGCGAATGTAGACGAAGTACGTCAAGAGTTTCCCGATGTAGAGCACCGAGAGCAGCGTGTAGGCCGTCCGGGCAAAGTAGCCCTTCTGATCGCCGTACATCCCAAGCCAGAAGGCGGCGAAGACGATGGCCGCGAGCAGCACCCCCTCCCACTTCTGCAGCATGTGGAAGACGGCCAGCGAGATGTACCCAAAGACGCCGGCCACCGCCACCGGATACTGGAGAGGCTGCCCTTTGATCTCGCAGAGCTTCGCGAGCTCGTAAAGGCTAGCTAAGCCGACCACCATGATGGCAAGGTAGAACAGCCAGGGCACGAAGACGGTTCCGAGCCCGACCACGGCCAGCAAGACGCCGGCGAGGATGCGGCGCACCGCGATCAAACGAGCCGGCGCGCTCGCCGAGGAGGCTGCCGAACTGGCGGTCACGCTCCCCCGAAGCGCCGCTGCCGCCCTTGAAAATCCATCAATGCACGTCCGCCATCAACAACTCCGTATAAGCCACCCGGTAGAGCGGGAAGTTCGAGAGGCGCCACTCTCCGCCTGGTGGGGCGAGTAGGCCGCGGTCAATCGCGCCTTTCGTACGCCTCGTAGCCGCAGACCAGCCGGACCACCTCTTCTTCGCCGCCCTCGGGCGAGCGCTGCAGGCTCGTAGCGGCACGCAGGACCCGCAAGGAACCGCACCCCACCCACGTGCCGACCGGTGCGAGTACCGAAAACCTTACGCAACGACCGGCAAGCATCCGGCGAGCTTGCGTCTCGGGCACGAGCACCAGATCGGCGGCGGCGGGCACGAGGTGGCTGTCGGAGCTAGGCACCTAGACCTCCATGATCTCTTTCTCTTTGGAGGCGACGATCTGGTCGATCTCCTTCACGTACCGGTCGGTGAGCTTCTGCAACTGCTCCTGCAGGCGCTTGCCGTCGTCTTCGGTGATGCGATGGTCTTTCAGCTGCGCTTTCAAATCGTCGTGCGCTCGATGGCGCACGTTGCGAACTGCGATTCGGCCGTCTTCAGCTTTTTTCTTCACGACTTTGACGAGATCTCTACGGCGCTCCTCGCTAAGCGGCGGGATACCGAGGCGGATGGCGTTGCCATCCACGTTCGGCGTCAGACCGAGATCACTTTTCTCGATGGCCTTCTTGATCTCGCCCACCGTATTACGATCGAACGCGGCAATAACCAGCGTACGAGCGTCGGGCGTGCTCACGCTCGCGATCTGCTTGAGCGGGACGGCTGCGCCGTAGGCTTCGACGTGGAGACGGTCGAGTAGCGCCGGGGTGGCGCGCCCAGTACGAATCGAGGAGAATTCGGCGCGCGTCGCGTCGACGCATTTGAGCATCTTGCTATCGGCATCTTTGAGTACGGTATCGGGCATCGATTTTCTCCAGACGCTAGCGTGGTGCGACGACTGCGTTCGCGGAACTCCCATCGCGCACGACCAGGGTTCCGATCGGTTCTCCCCAGACGACGCGCCGAATGTTACCCGGAACGGTCATGTCGAAGACGACGATCGGCAGGCCGTTATCCATGCAGAGCGTGAGCGCGGTATTGTCCATGACTTCCAGTCCGCGCTGGAGCACCTCCAGGTAGTCCAGACGGTCGAATCGGGTAGCCGTCGCGTCTTTCTGCGGGTCGGCCGAGTAGATCCCGTCGACCTTCGTCGCCTTGAGAATGGCCTGCGCGTCGACTTCGACGGCTCGCAAAGCGGCCGTGGTATCGGTCGTGAAATACGGGTTCCCCGTGCCGGCCGCAAAGATGACGACGCGCCCCTTCTCCAGATGGCGGATGGCACGGCGGCGGATGTAGGGTTCGGCGATCTGATGCATGGCGATCGCGGTCTGAACGCGCGACGGCATGCCCATGCGTTCGAACGCATCCTGCAGCGCGAGCGCATTGATGACCGTCGCGAGCATGCCCATGTAATCGGCCGTCGCCCGGTCCATGCCGGCCTGCTCGTGGACTTTGCCGCGCCAGATATTCCCGCCGCCGACCACCACCGCCACCGAGACGCCGTCGCGGCTCACCTCGGTTATCTGGGCGGCCATGGCGCGAGTCGTCTCGACGTCGACGCCGCTTTGTGGTCCGGCGAAGGCTTCGCCCGATATCTTTAGCAGAACGCGCGAGAATCTCGGCTGCGCTGTCGTCACGGCCGTTCAGTTGTCCCCAAGTGCAAACTTCGCAAAGCGCCGCACCCGGATGTTCTCGCCGAGAACCCCAACGGCGCCCTTGATAAGATCGTCGACGGTCATCGAGTCGTCCTTCACGAACGGCTGGTCGAGCAAGCAACGCTCCTCGTACCACTTGTTGAGTTTCCCATCGACGATCTTCTGCGCGACCTCCGCCGATTTCCCCGGCGGAACGCTCGCGGCAAGCTCCGCGCGGACCCGTTCGACGACCTCGGGCGGAACGCCGGAACGATCGACGTATTGCGGCGACATCGCAGCCACGTGCATCGCAATATCGCGAGCCAGATCCCCAAACTTCTGACTCTTGGCTACGAAATCGGTTTCGCTATTCACCTCGACCAGAACCCCGATCTTGCCGCCGGCGTGGACGTAACTGGCAACGAGCCCTTCGTTGGCGGCGCGCTCGGCCTTCTTCTGCGCCTGCACCGCACCCCGCTCGTGCAGGAGCGCCTTGGCCCGTTCGAAGTCGCCGCCCGCTTCGAGGAGTGCCGTGCGGCAATCCATCATCGGCGCGCTGGTCGCTTCGCGCAGCTTCTTCACGTCCTCGGCCTTGGGTTGATACGGCGTGGCAGACACGGGTGAACTCCAGTTTCTTAGCGTGGTTTTTCGCAAGAGCGAGGCCGGATCGGCCTCTAGACGGCGGCCTGCTCGGCCTCGGCCAGGGTCATCACGGGTTCGGCGGGCTCGGCATAGGCACTATAATCGACCGCCTCTTCGTCGCCGTCCGGATCGTGGGCCGACTCCGTCTCGGTTCTACCTTCGATGATTGCGTCGGCGACCTTGCCGACCATCAGCCTGACCGCCCGAATGGCATCGTCGTTGCCGGGGATCGGGTAATCGATCTCGTCTGGATCGCAGTTGGTATCGATGACGGCGATGATCGGAATCTTCAACTTGCGGGCCTCCAGGACGGCGATCCGCTCTTTCTTCGGATCGACGATGAATACCGCATCCGGGAGCCGGTGCATATCTTTGATGCCGCCCAAAAACCGCTCGAGCTTGCTCATCTCTTCCTGCAGCTTTGCAACTTCCTTTTTTGGAAGGCGGTCGAAGTCGCCCTGGAGCTTCATGTTTTCGAGTTCGCGCAGGCGCGCGATGCGCTTCTGAATGGTCGAGAAGTTCGTCAGCGTCCCGCCCAGCCAGCGCTGATTGACGAAGAAGGTCCCGGCGCGCTCCGCTTCTTCTTTGACGACGTCCTGCGCTTGTTTCTTGGTGCCTACGAAGAGCACGACTTTGCCCGCCCGCGACATCTGCTTGACCGCTTCGTAGGTCTCGCGGAGTTTTTGAACCGTCAGCGCGAGGTCGATGATGTAGATGCCGTTGCGCTCTTGAAAGATGTACGGCTTCATCTTGGGGTTCCACCGGCGGGTCTGGTGGCCGAAGTGGACGCCGGCTTCGAGCAGCGCCCGCATGGATATAACCGACACGTGTCGTTCCTTCCTGATCTCGGGCCGGCATCCGTCCTGGGGCCTAACCGCACTCGGAGACCATCGCGCCCCCCATCCGTGCGAGGCGAAGTGATGCGTCGCCCCGCGAAGGGCAACCGCGCGATTATAGCACGAGGCCACGACCGCCAGCAATGGCTGCGGCCGCTTCGCCATGCGCGGGCTAAGACTTTGCCTGCGCATGGCGAATCGCCGCAGTGATGCGGTGGCTAGTTACCGGTGGGCTCGGTTTCATCGGCTCGAATTTCATCCGGCTAGTGCTGCGCGAGCGGCCCGGCGTGCGGCTCGTGAACCTCGACGCGATGACCTATGCCGGGAACCCCGCGAATCTCCGCGACGTCGAGGGTGATCCTCGCTACGCCTTCGTGCGCGGCGACGTCTGCGACCCACAGACCGTACGCGATGCGATCGGGAGCGGCGTGGACGCGATCGTCAACTTTGCGGCTGAGACCCACGTCGACCGTTCGATCCTCGACCCCGCAGCGTTTCTGCGCACCGACATTCTCGGCACGCATACGCTCCTCGAAGCGGTTCGCGAGCTCTGCGTCCCGCGCTTCCTGCAGGTCTCGACCGACGAGGTCTACGGCGACGTGCCCGACGGCGAATCCACGGAGACCGACCCGCTCTGCCCGCGCAGCCCCTACAGCGCGAGCAAGGCCGGCGGCGACCTCCAGGTGCTTGCCTACCGCGCGACCTTCGGCGCGCCCGTTCTCGTCACGCGCGGCAGCAACACCTACGGGCCCTATCAGTATCCCGAGAAGCTGATTCCGCTCTTTGTCACCAACCTGATCGAGGACAGGCCCGTTCCGGTCTACGGCGATGGACGGCAGATTCGGGACTGGCTGCACGTCGAGGACCACGCCCGCGGGATCCTGCACGTGCTCGAACGGGGCGAACTCGGCAACGTCTACAACATCGGCGGCGGAAATCCGCGCCATAACCTCGAGATCACGCAGCGGCTGGTCGAAGGCTGCGGACGATCGATGACCACGCACGTCCGCCACGTCGAGGACCGCCCCGGCCACGACCGGCGTTACGCGATCGCCACCGCGAAGGCTCGGGCGCTCGGATGGGAGCCCCGCGTCGATTTCGAGAACGGCTTGCGCGCAACCATCGACTGGTACAAAGCCAACGGCGCCTGGTGGCGCCCGCTCAAGAGCGGAGAGTTTCTCGACTACTACAAGCGCCAGTACGCGCACCGTTAGCGCCTAAGGAGCAGCATATGAAGGGTGTCATTCTCGCCGGCGGACTCGGGTCTCGCCTGCGCCCGCTTACGAAGGTCACGAACAAGCATCTACTGCCGATCTACGACAAGCCGATGATCTACTACCCGATCGAGACGCTCGTTCGCGCTGGCATAAAAGACATCATGATCGTGACCGGCGGAAACTCTGCCGGCGACTTCCTGCGCCTACTCGGCAACGGGCGAGAGTTCGGCCTCAAAGACATCTACTACACCTACCAGGAAGGCGAAGGCGGGATAGCGGACGCGCTCAAACTCTGCGAACACTTCGCCGAGGGACGGCGGATCGTCGTGATCCTGGGCGACAACATCGTTCAGGACGATATCGCTCCCTACGTTCGCGCGTTCGAAGAACAGAACTCCGGCGCCCGGATTCTCCTGAAAGAGGTCCCCGACCCGGAACGATTCGGCGTTCCCGAACTCAACGGCGAGCGCATCGTCCACATCGAGGAGAAGCCCGCCACACCGAAGAGCACCTTTGCGGTTACGGGCATCTATATGTACGACCGCCGCGTCTTCGATTTCTGCCGGCGCCTCAAGCCATCGGACCGCGGCGAACTCGAGATCACCGACGTCAACAACCAGTACATCAAAGAAGGCGACCTCTACTACGACGTGCTCGACGGCTGGTGGACCGACGCCGGACAGTTCGAATCGCTCTTCCTAGCCAATCAACTCGTCGCGCGGGCGCGCGGCGCCGAGGACTACGCCGGTGCCGCGTCCACCAAGAATTGAATGGTTCGAAACTCCTCGAGATCGCGCATGCTCACGTCTTTCATCGTGAGCCCGTAGATGTCGACGTTCAGGAGCGCGTCGGGCGGCGCCGCGACGGTCGGCACGCGCGGATCGTAGTTGGCTCCCCAACGCGCGATGCGGTACCCCGTCTGCACGAAGAGCTCTTCGACGCTCTTGCGCGTGAAGAAGCGAATGTGCGTCACGTCCAGCAGACCCTCTTCGACGTAGTCCCAGCGCCCCTTGAAAAGCTCGCCCAGCAACCAAAGATTCCGAACGTTGGGAATGCTCGCGAGCACCTGCGCGTCCGGTGCGAGAAACGGCTTGACCCGCCGGAGCAGATTCCATGGATCGTACAAATGCTCGAGCACGTCCGGAAAGAACACCACGTCGATGCTGCCCGGAGCGAACCCTGCGCCTGCGAAGTCCATCGTCTCGACGTCCTCTTGCAGGACGCGATCGAGGCGCGCCAGCGCGTAGGCCGCAGCCTCGCCGCTGCGTTCCACTCCATGGACGACGGCTCTCGGAAAGACGCGTTTGAGCTCGGCGCCGGTCGCGCCGCCGCCGCAGCCCACGTCGAGAACCACCCTCGGCTCGTGCGCGAGCATCTGAAGCAGCTCGTTTCGCGGATTCAGGAAGTAGGTCGCTTGCGCGCCTTTGTCGACGATCCGGCGCGGGCGGCTCAACTCTTCCCATACGTAGCCTCTGCTCTGCGCCGCAGCGTCAGCGTGCGACCGTACCAGCAGCTCCGCGGCTCGCACCGCAGCCGTGCCGGGAGCGGCAGCGAACTCCGGGAGGCGGCGGGCGGCGGTTGCGGTAAGGAGCCCTCGTAAGTTCGCGTCGCCGAGCGCCATCGCAATCGCCGCCGCGAGCTTGTCGGGAGCCGCCTCGAGCACGCCGTCCTCAGCATCGAAGAATGGCCCGTTCAACCACCCCATCGGCGTCCACAGGTTGATGGCCGGAACGCCCGCCAGCATCGCCTCGACCGAGATGTTGGAGTCGACCGAGACGACGGTATCGGCCGCAACGACGAAGCGTTCCGTCTCGCCGCGCGCGTAGATGACCCCGGTCTCGAGGCCTTCTTCTTTACATAGCGCCGCCACGACCTCCGCGCCGCCGTCCTCGGTGGGACGGTCTTTCACGACCAAGCGGATCGGAACGCCGCGCGCGCGCAGATCGCGCACGGCGCGAAGAACTGCACGTAGCGTCGACGCGTAGGCGTCCGCATCGCAGAAAGCCGTGAAGCGTGCGCTCCACGTCGTCGCGAAAACAACCAGAAACTCGTTCGCCCCGATCCCGTAGCGCGCCGCGAGCTCCGAGCGAACTGCGCCGCGCTGAGAAGGCAGGGCTGCGTACGCGTCCCACGACGGGTTTCCCGATGCCGCCAAGCACGCCGGATCGACACCCATCTCCGCGTACGGGAGCCCACCACGGCGACCGAAGACGATCGCGCGGTCCGCGTTGAACTCGCGGTGCACGGTGTAGAGGCGGCCCAGTATCGCGCTGTGCGAGATCGTGACCGACGGAACGCCGCGCGCACGCGCCCAGAGCGCCGCCGTCTTTCCCGCCGGCATCACGTCTTCGTTCAGCGCGATAACGTCAATGCCGTCGCGCTCGTGCGCGCTGTCGAGCGCCGCGATCAGCAGCATCGATTCGCGCAAGCGCTCCTCCAAGCGCGCCGAGACGGTACGCGTTACGGTCGCGCGATCGCTGCGGAGATCCGCCGCAGCGCCGGTCCAGCCGGCCGCGGAAAGGTCGGACGCAACGGCGGCTGCGCGCGCCGCTGCATCCTCCGCGATCGATCTCTGCGACTGCGGCGAGAGCAGCGCGTGCAAGCTCTCGACGCGGCCGAACGCTGCGTACGGACGATACGGCTGCGTCGATCCGATAACGTAGAGCATCGAGGGCACGCGCGCGAGATACTCCCGTACGACTTCCCGGTTTTTCAGCCAGAGCAAGGAGACAATGGCCCCCATCAGAGGCCCGGTTCCCTCTTGAAATGCTCGATATCGAGCAGGTCCCGCATCAGGTCGTACTCCAGGGCTCTGCCCGCGTCCACCCCGCGAAAGGTGAAGCGATCGGGATGCGAAAGCGTCGTGCGCCACGACTGCAGAAACGCCGCGACGCGGTCGTCGACGCGCTGGAGCCGATTGCCTTCGTACAGTTCGGCCGCGGCGGGCACGCCGAGCAGATCCTCGACGAGCGGGCGCAGATGCAAGGCGGCCGGCGAAGAGAGCATCATCGCAAGCAGCGTCCGGTTCGGTGCGTGCTCGAGGTGTTCGGTCAAGGCACCCGGCCAGGCAGCGGCCTCCGGCCCGACGACGGCGCTCAACGATTCTAAACGTGCGCCGCCGGCGAACGCCGCGCCGATCGCCTTCTGGTAGGCTAACACGCCGCGCGTTTGCGCGGGGTCGTTCAGCTTCTCGAGCACCACCATGAAGCGTCCCGTCGCACCGGTCGAGAGGCGCGCGATCATCTGCTCTTCGACGAACGAACCGAACGAAAAGAGTTGCTCGTCGACGGCCATCCACGAGAGGGCGCGGTCCCCGAGATACCCCCACAAACGCGAATCCTGCAGCCAATAATTCGCGTTCCCCCCGCCGAGGACGGCTGCGTACGGAACGAGCTTGCGCACGCACAGCCCGAGGCCCTCCGCGGCCTCGGCCACGTCGAGCGCACCGATGCGCAGCATGTATGCGCCGGGATCTTCTCGCTGCTCCCGCGTCAAGAGATCCGCCGGCTCGCATCCGCGCGCTCTCGCCACCGCAGCCAGATGATCGAAGGAGTGTACGTCGAAGACCAGTCGCCCGCCGGGCTTCACCACACGCGCCCAGTCCCTTAGCACGTCGCGCCAGTTGGGGAAGTGCACGACGACGTTGAGCGAGAGGAGCGAATCGAACGACTCGCTCTCGACGGGGAGTGCGGTGAGGTCGCCCAGGAGGAGTTCGATCGGGGTTTCGCCGGCTTCGCGCCGGCAATGGTCGAGCATCGCCTGCGAGATATCGATGCCGGTTACTTCGAAGCCATCGCGCGCGAGCGGCAGCGATCCGCGCCCCGTACCCACTCCAACGTCGACGATCCGCGTGCCGCGGACGTTATCCCGGCAGAGCGCGATCTCGACGCGATTCTTCAGCCGGTTGGTCCCACGGTTTTCGTGCATACGGCTCGCATAGCTCGCGACCATCTCGCTGCTCTTCCACGCGCCCGTCTTAAATTCGATGACGTTTTCGTCGGTAGCCATACTTATGCCAGAAGCTCCCACGTGACCGGCGTGCCCCGTCTTGCGTCCGCCGCAATGCGCCTTCCGAGAACGTGCTCGTAGAAACGCGGCTCGATTCCGAAACCCGGCCGAACGACCCGGAGATTCCGATCGGTAAAGACGTCACCCGCGCGCATATCCTCCGCCACGTAGAGCGAACGGCGAAACTGCAGCGAGGCTCGCTCGGCCGGCAGAGGTCCATACCGCACGCGTCCGCGTGCTTGCCAAGCACGCTTCGTCTCGACGACGAGCGCGCGGAGCTCCTCCGGCTCGAGCGAAAATGCCGCATCCGGCCCTCCGCCGGCGCGGCGCAGCGTCACGTGCTTCTCTACGAGCGTGGCGCCCAGGGCGACCGC
>JAJXWN010000216.1 GCA_021781595.1 bacterium
ACCGTCGCGTGCGCGTGCGCGTGCGCGTGCGCGTGCGCGTTCGCGTTCGCGTTCGCGTTCGCACCGCCGGCGCGAGCTTCCGTCGGCGTCGACCGGGTCGGTTTGCACCGCTGCACGGTCGTCGCCGTCGAGATGCTCGACTCGGTCGACTCGTCGAACGCTCGGCCGGGTGACTTCTTTCGTTTTGAGACGGTCAACGCGGTAACCGCGCGCACGAAGATCGTGATCCCGGCGCGCACGCTCGGCTACGGCATCGTCAGCATCGCGTCACCCGCGGGGCGCGGCGGACGCGCCGGCACGCTCGTACTGGAGCCGCGCTACTTGGTGCTCCCGAATGGGCGGCATCTCGGCGTGGTTCTCGATCATAACACGAGCGACATGGCACGCAGCGGGCAGAGCCACGATCTCCCAGGATATCTGGGAGCCGTTCCGGTTCCCGCTTTCGGCGCCGCAATCGGCGTTTTCAACTACTTCCATCGCGGGCAGAACGTCGAGGTCAAGCGCGGCACGCTCTTCACGATCTTTCCCAGCGACGATCCGCATGTCGAGCGCTGCCAAACGCATCCGCGCTTCTAACCGCTGCGATCGTTACTCGAGATTGCGGATGAAGGCCGCCATCGCGGGCAGCGCGAGGCCGGGCCGATCGCGATGCGGCGAGTGACCGCAGCGCGCCAGCACGAGCGTATCGACCGGCGCATCGACGGCGAGGCGGCGGATCGCATCGATCTGCGCCGCCGTTCCGTATTCGTCGCACGCGCCTTGGAGCAACAGCGACGGGCAGCGCAGCCCACCCGCATACGTTTCGATGTTCCACGTGCGAAATGCCGGGTGCAGCCAGATGTCGTTCCAGCCGAAGAACGTGCCGTCGACATCGGCATGATAGCGGGCGAGTTTGGCCCGCAAGCCGGTCGTTTCGTAGGCCACCTTGGCCTGAGCGATACTCCGGACCGAAAGATCCTCGACGAAGACGTGCGGCGCCTCGAGGACCAGACCGCGTACGCGCTCGGGATACGATCCGGCATAGATCAGCGCGATCGAGGCGCCGTCGCTGTGGCCAACCAGCGTCACCTTGCCTAAACCGAATGCCTCCAGCAGCTCGGGCAAGACCGTCAGCGCTTCGTCGTGCATGAACGCGGGCGCGCGGGCTTCGTGCAGAGCCTCGGAATATCCATTCCCGTACCGCGAATAGACTAGGACCCCGCAGCCGGTCAACGCGGCGATCTCCTCGGGCACCCGTTTCCACAGACCGATCGACCCGAGACCCTCGTGCAAGAAGACCAGCGGCGAACGCCGAGGCTCGCGCGGCGGAATCCAGATGGTCTCGAGCCGTCGCCCGGCTATCGCACGATCGACCGTCGTTCGTTCGGCTCCGTCCGGGTGGGCATCGGCTCTTGGTTCGTGCATCGCTGCATGAGACTTTCGCCGGGAGGCCGAAGACGCACTGCGTGACGCAGACGCTTGAGATAACCGAGCCTTTTCAAGGCGCCATCAAGGCGGCGATCAGTACGAGCATCGAGCTCACGTCGCAGACGATGCTCGAGACGGTGCCCGACCGTCAGCGCGATCTGCTCGACGCGCTCGACGACCGCATCGAATCGATCGTCGACCGTGCGAACCAGTCCGCCATTGAAGCCTTCAGCACCGCCGGCCCGCCTCACGGCTCCGTGGCTTCGGATGGGTACGGGCGTGCGGGCATGACGATGGGCGCGATCGGCATCGGGCTCGCCGCCGTAGGCATGGCCCTGGGCGCGATCGGCATCGGGTTGGGAGCGGCCGCGCAATCGCGCGAGCCGCGTTCGAGCGATGCGCAGCCGCCAGGCCTCTTCGACCGGCTCTTCAGCCACTTCAAGAACGGCCGCGGCCGCAACTAAATTGCCGTCACACGGCTGCGTTTCGCCCCATTCACCGGGTAGCAGATAGCCACTAAGCGAGTCGAACGTACGCTACGCAGCCTCGTTCTCGGAGCTGCGATCACGCTGGTTTTCAGTGCTCTCGATCTCCTCAACGCCGGGTACGGCTTTGCCGGAGGGCCGGTGGAGCGCGCAGCGCGGATACGCCGCTTTCAGAGAAACCGGCGGCCCCCGGCAATAGCGGCCTGCAGCTTCCGCTCGCCCGTCAGCGCCTCTCGATGGAGCTCTTCGAAGACGGCGTATTGAGCGCGAGTCGGTCTAGCGTAGGCGAGGTCCACGTCGGCTGCGAGAAAGGCCAGATGGCTGCGCAGCTTGGTTTCGTGCAAGAGACTGCCCTCGCTCGACTGAATGTCGAGGTCTACGAGGTCGTGAATCTCGTCGTCGAGGGTCGCGATCGCGCCGCGCGCCTGCGGTTGCGTTAAACGGCGCCCCGCGACCGCCTTAGCGAGTTTGCTGCGCACGGCGATTGCCCGGTCGATCGTTTTGTCGAGCGTGTCCAGCGTCACGTGGATACGCAACTCGAGGGCGAGGCGCGCGGCCAGCGCGCCCGGGCCGGCGTGCAGCCGCGGATCGAGGGCGACGTTGAAAGACCGCTCAGTCTTGCGGCCGCCGTAGTGCAGCACCACGTTATACGTGCCCGGCACCACCACCGGGCCGTCGACTTCGTCGGGGAGGCCGCCGGCGGCGATCGGCGGCTTGAAGCCGGTGACCTCGGTTGCATCTGGGTAGCGAAGATTCCATTGGAAGCGGTTCATCCCGGGCTCGATGGCAGTGAGCATCTTCTGCGCGTCCCGCCGATCGCTCTTCGCGAGCTTGGTTCGCAGATGCAAGCGAAAGCTGCGGATGACGCGGCCTCGTGCATCGGTGAAATCGAGGCTAACCGGGGTCTTACCGTCGTAGGCGGACGGGATGTCGAAGAAGACCGTTGCGCCAAACGGCGGGTTCGCTCCAACTGCCGGCACGAACTTGGCGTAGCCACTCTCACCGTAGGAATGGCTAAGCCAGGCAGTCTGCGGGGCAAAGAGCTGCACGCCGCCGGCGTGCGCCGCCGGCCCCCTCGATAGTTGCTCGAGCAACGCTAGGTCGTCCAGCACCCAGAAACCGCGGCCGTGCGTCGCGATCGCGACGTCGCCCTGGCGTGTGTCGATCGCAACGTCACGCACTTGAACGTGCGGCAGGTTCAGCGCCAGCGGTTGCCAATGCGCGCCCCCGTCCAAGCTCGCATACACCGTGTTCTCGGTGCCGAGAAAGAGCAAGTTCGCGTCTTGCGGATCCTGCCGAACTGTGAATACATACCGGTCCTCGGGCAGTCCCGCGATCAGAGGCACCCAGTGGCGGCCATAGTCCGTCGTCTTGAAGACGTACGGACGGAAGTCGTCCCACATGTAACGTGATGCCGTGAGATAGGCCGTGCCCTTCGCGGCATGCGAGGGTTCGATCGAGCTGATCTGCGACCAGCCCGGCAGGCCTCGCGGAGCGATCGCGCGCCAGTGCAGGCCCCCGTCGGTGGTCACATGCACCAGGCCATCGTCGGAACCCGCCCAGATCACGTTGCCGTCCAGCGGCGATACGGCGAGCGCCGAGATACCGGGGTAGATCTCCGCACCCGACTGGTCGAGATCGACCGGTCCGCCGCTCGGTCTTTCCGTGCTCGGATCGTTACGAGTCAGGTCGGGACTGATGCGCTTCCATGTCCGGCCGT
>JAJXWN010000217.1 GCA_021781595.1 bacterium
ATTCTTTCCCGCGCCGCGGCGACTCGTGATTGAACAAAATTCCGCTGATCGCAAACATATCGAACGACTCGCGATAGTTGACGGTAATCCAGTGGCCGTAGACCTTCGCTACGCCGTAGGGGCTTCTGGGATAGAAGGCCGTCGTCTCGCGTTGCGGCACCTCGGTAACCTTCCCGAACATCTCCGAGCTCGAGGCCTGGTAAAAGCGGATGCCGGGGTTGACTGCGCGGATAGCTTCGAGGATGCGCGTTACCCCCAGGGCCGTAAATTCACCGGTTAAAACGGGTTGAGTCCAGGAGGTTGGGACGAACGACTGCGCCGCGAGGTTGTAAACCTCGTCGGGGCGGACGGCCTCGATAATTTTCGTCATCGACGTTTGGTCGAGAAGATCGCCCGACACGAATTCGATATCGTCGATAAAGTGTTCGAGACGTTCGTGCACGTCGGTCGAAGTGCGCCGCGTCATTCCGACGACGCGATAGCCATGTTGGAGCAGAAGTTCTGCAAGATACGAGCCGTCCTGGCCGGTAATCCCGGTGATCAATGCTGTTTTCATCAATGGACGTTTCAATCTCGATTCGAATGAAGTATGCGAGGTGCCGCGCGGGCGAACGAAACCGCGCCGCTCGGGTATTTTCACATCCTGCAGCGATTACCGACGTTCATGTTGTTCGATAGCAGCTCTTCGCCGGCGAAGCTGTCGCCTGCCGGCACTCGCTCCCCCGGCGCTAGAACGCCTTGACGTTGCGGAACCCGGCGGAGCAGAACGTGGAGACGGCGTCGGCGGCGGCTTCGTCGTTCGCGTCGTAGAGGACGACGACGCGCCCCGCGCCGATCGCGTCGTTGAAGTTGTCGATCTGATCGCCGGGGATTTTGACGCCGGCGAGATAGTTGACGGCGCTGCCGCGGTTGGAGAGCGAACCGAGCGAGGGGCCGCGGCTGTTGCCGCCGGGTACGCTCGTGCCGCCGGAGTCGGTCATCATCCCCTGGCCGTGCGTCATATCGTCGGAGAAGTCGTTGGAGTTCTGGGCCTCGCGGACGTGGACGAACGAGATCGTCGATTCATCGTGGGCGGAGCTCTGCGCATCGCGCGTCACCACGCGCAAGCGGCCCATGTCGATGCCGGTCTGCCCCGTGAGCGCCGCCTCGATCTTCTTCGGGTCGGATTCGGGGTAGATCCCCACGATTAGACGTTGTCCCACCAGCGTTCTCCTTGCGAACTGTAAACTTGAGAAACGCCGCGCAAACGGCGTGGGCGAGTGCTTCGCCGCCCGGCCCCATCTTCTTGCGGTCAGAGCTCCAAAATTTCGCGCAGAGCACCTTCAATGGCACGCAATTTTGTGGGAGCCGGCGCTCCCAACTTTTCTTGGAGACGCTCCTTCGTTACGGCGCGGATCTGGTCGAGCACCGCAACTACGCGGCAGCCTTCCGCGGCCGCCCTCCCTTGCTGCCATTGGCACGCGAGGCCGCAGCGCGCGCCGGTGATTTTTTCGCGGCGTTGATACGAGCGCCGATCGTCCCAAGCGTTGCCTCCCCGGCAGCCAAGACCAGGATCTGCTCCAAGAGCACCCCGTCGTCGGCGGTTTCCGACCAGAGCCCCTCTCCGCCTGGGGTGATCGCGAGGTCGACGAGATCCTTCGGCGAGGCTTTCGCGAATCCGGGGACGGCTCGCCTCGGCACGATGAGCGTGGCTCCCGTCGAAAGATCGGCGACGATTTCGTCCCGTTCTCCGTCGTAGCGCGTCGCGAGTATCTTCGTCGCCGTGCGCTCGCGCCGACGCGCGTACGTTACCGCTCGGCGCATCTCGGTAGCGGTTGTTACGATACGACCGCGTGTGTTGGTCGTTGCCTTCATCAGGATTGACTCGCTTTCCAGAGATACAGTAGATCGGAATACGCGTCTCGTGCGGTCTCCAAAACGATTCGCAGCTCGCGGGATGTCACGCTCCCTCGGATTGGGTCGCCGTGCGCACCGGAGAGACGTACGGCGCTGGCCGGCAGGAGCTCGATGACAACTTCGCCGCTACCGATATCGGCGTGAAGATGCGGAACGGCAGAGCCCGGATGATCGCCCGAGATGGCGCGGAATCGGACCTGGCCGATCCGTCTACTTCCCACTACAACACAGCATAAAACCTAGGCCTAGGTTTGTCAACATCCGAAGCATCTGCCATTCGGATGCCCCGTCAACGCCAGGGGTCTGCTCGAACCGCGCTACCATGCCGGGATTCGGTGCCGGGCGCGTGAGTTCCGAGAGCGCGCGCGTGTCGAGAAGAAATCCGCTCAAAATTCAAAGCCTCGCGACGCGTCTTTGCGCCGTTCGAAGCGAACGCCGGTGCCCCGAATGGGCCTGAAGAGTTCTACCAGCGTTTCTTTTGGGTGCAGGGCGCTCTCGTAGTCGCTGCGGCGCAGTACGACCACTTCGTCCCGCCCGCGACGCGAAATGACCTGCGGTCTCCCCTCGAGAGCTTGTTGCACGACCTCACTGAGTCGCGCCTTCGCCTCCTGGAGCTGCCAGGTCGTACCGTCACCCGTGCGCTTCGCCGACATACGCCCCTCCTTCACGCATTCCACCGTAATCGCAAGGGAGCACGCCGTCAACTAGTCTTACTAGTCGGGAGGATCGCTCGCGATGGTCTCGCCGGGGGCGCACGCAACGCTGCCGTAGCGGCCGCGGACGCGAGAAAGCGGATGCTCCGGTTTCCGCTCGTGGCGGGATTCGCGCGAACCGGTAAGCGACGCGGAGATCGAGGAAGCCATTGCGCGGGGAGAGGCGTTCGAACGGTACGCACCGCGAGCCATATTTGCTCGCTATCGCGGCAGCGACGACGCAGTCGTCGTCGGTCTTTCAACCGGTATCGAACTGGCGATTCCGCGCCGCTTCATGCAAGGGCTGGAAGGCGCCTCGGCCGAGGCGTTGGCGAATGTCGCGGTTCTTGGGCCGGGCTCGACGCTCTTTTGGGAATCGCTTGACGTTGCTCATGGCGTCGCGAGTCTTCTCAAGGGTATCTTCGGTAATCGCCGTTGGATGAGCGAAATCGGGAAACGCGGTGGCGTCGTTCGTAGCCGCGCGAAAGCGCGCGCATCGCGGAAGAATGGCCGCCTCGGCGGCCGCCCCCGAAAGGTTGCCTAGACTCGATCGGGCCGATGACTGAGGCGCGCTCGGCGGCGAGCGAGCGAGATCGCGTTGCCTAGTCGGCGCAGACCCAGCGTATGCCGGAGTTGTGGGCGGCCGCGTTGAGACGCCGATCGCGCGTCATCAAGGTTGCGTCGAGATCCTGGGCGAGCACGAGATACGCCGCATCGTACGCCGAGATTCCCCAGCGGAGCGCCGCTTCGAACGCGCGTGGCGAGCCGAGTTCGGTGCCGCTGGTTTCGAAACGCAGCGGCAGCCGCGCGATTGCCGCAAGGATCGCGCCTGCCTCGGCGGTCGTCGCTCGTTTGCGCCGCACGGCAACGGCCAAAATGTTCTGCGCTTCGCTTGCGAAGAGCGCCGGCACGTGGGCACCGTTGGCGACAACGAAGCGCGCCATCGCTAACGCAAGCTCGTCGCGCTCATCGTCGAAGATCCACGAAAACACC